>JAGTUY010000331.1 GCA_018224455.1 Desulfosarcina sp. | reverse complement strand
GGGTGCCGAACCAACATCCGGCGCCATATTGTGGAATTATTTCTTTCCGCGACCCTAAAAGGTCTTCATATTCCGACCTGCGGGTTGCGCGGGGTAAATCAGCCATTCTTGACTTTACGTTTTTTTTTCCTTTTTGACCGGCCACCGGGGGTGAGGTCGGATCCCCGGCCGGAGAGGCTGGGGTAGGTCATAAAATACTGGTGGGCATTAAACGGCTCCGGCGTTGCGGCACAGCGCTGGTAGGATCCATCCGGCTGAAGCGCCCAGCTCTGTTGGTTGTCGCGAAAGTTGGCCACCATGATTTGGTCCAGCACCTGTTGATGAACCGTGGAGTTGTCGATGGTAACCAGCGATTCGATGCGCCGGTCGATGTTGCGGGGCATCCAGTCGGCGGAAGAGATGTACACCTTGGCTTGCGGGGAAGGCAATGCGTGGCCGTTGCCGAAACAGGCTATCCTTGAATGCTCCAGGAATCGGCCCACAATGGATTTGACTTCGATGTTTTCCGACAGGCCGGGCACACAGGGTCTAAGATTGCAGATCCCCCTGGCCACGATTTTAATCTTAACACCCTCGCCAGACGCCCGGTAAAGGGCATCGATGATTTCCGGATCGACCAGGGAGTTTACCTTCACCCAGATGCCGGCCGGTCTCCCCGCCTTGGCATGGTTGATCTCATCTTCAATTTTTGACAGAATAAAGGACCGCATGCAAAGCGGCGAGATGATCACCTTTTTCAGATTGGGGGGCTTGGCGTAGCCGGTCATGAAATTAAATATCTGGAGGACATCGTCGCAGACGTCCGGATCACAGGTGAAAAAGGAAAGATCGGTATAGATTTTGGCCGTTACCGGGTGATAATTGCCCGTCCCCAGGTGGGCATATGACCTCAGCCGTCCCCCCTCCCTTCTGACCACGAGCGAAAGCTTGGCGTGAGTCTTGTATTCCATGAAGCCGAAGACCACCTGGGCGCCGCTGCGCTCCAATTTGCGGGCGATGCCGATATTGGCTTCCTCATCGAAACGGGCCTTCAGTTCAACCATGGCGGTGACGCTTTTGCCCGCTTCGGCCGCCTCGACCAGCGCCTGAACAATGGGGGAATCTTCACTCGTGCGGTACAGGGTTTGGCGGATGGCCACGACATTTTTGTCCTGGCTGGCCTGCCGGAGAAATTGAACCACCACATCAAAGCTCTCATAGGGATGATGAACGAGGATGTCCTTGGCCTGGATGGCTGCCAGACAATCGCCGCCGTAATCCCGGATGCGCTCAGGAAAGCGTGCTTCATAGGCCGGGAAAAGCAGGCCGGGTCGATCGTCGACAACCAGTTCACGGATGTCGGACAGTCCGATCATTCCTTTGAAACAGAACACGTCATGTTGGGAGACATCCAATTGGGCCTGAATAAAATAAAGCAGGTCGCTGGAAATCGCGTCATCCACGGTCAGGCGGACGACGCTCCCCCTGCGCCGTCGCTTAAGGGCGCTTTCAAATGTCCGCACCAGATCCTCGGCTTCCTCGTCGATTTCCATTTCGCTGTCGCGGATGACCCTGAATGTGCCGCTGGACAGCAGGGTAAAGGATGGGAACAGGAGATCGAGGAATATCAAAACCACTTTTTCCAGAGCGATGAACCGAATCGTTTTTCCAGGCAAGCGGATGAACCGGTTGAGCTGCGCCGGCATGATGACCAGTGCGACCAGATTCTCAGCGCCCTCCTCCCCTTCAAGTTCGAGAACCAGCCCCAACCCGAGATTGGGGATGAAAGGGAACGGGTGCGCCGGATCCACGGCAATGGGGCTGAGAATCGGAAAAATGTTCTGCCGAAACATGGTGGCCAGCCATCGCCTGTCATCAGCGGATAGGTCATCCGGCCCCACCAGTCGAATGCACTCCTTGCTCATCCTTTCCAGCAGCAGCTTGAAGCAGGCGTGCTGATCGGCCGCCAGTTCGCTGACCTTGGTGGAGATGGCCCGCAGCTGCTGGGCCGGTGTCAGTTTGTCCGGGTTGAGCCCTCTCACGCGCGATGCCACCTGGCCTTTCAGGCCGGCCACGCGAACCATGTAGAATTCATCCAGGTTGCTGGCGGATATGGAGAGAAACCGAAGCCGCTCGAGCAACGGATGGGATGCGTTCATGGCCTCTTCGTATACCCGGCGATTGAACTCGAGCCAGGACAATTCCCGGTTGATAAACCGGCCGGGTTTGTCTTTGGCCACATCACGGCTGATATCAAGATCCTGAAATTGATCCTTCGGAAGCGTCGCTTCGTTCTCCATGCCACTCCTTTTATATCTATTTCGGGCAGTTAACCTATCATCTCGATTTTATCCGTAGTCCTGAACGATAATTGTTTGTTGTTAGAATTTCGTTAGAACCGCCAAAAGGTTAAAAACCGTTTCAGAAAGCGGGTTGGATATGGTACCTGCCGATGCATGGATAGGGAACGATCGCATCGCCTGTCTGCCCACGTGCAATGGATGGCGTGCCTTTCGGTGGCACTTTTCTGGTCGGTCGTCGCATGTGGCGCTCTCTCCGCTTCCCCGCTATCGGACGAAGTTTATTTCTACCGGGAAAAAACCGGCGATTCCGTCAAGGAGGTAACCTGGCGGCTCACGAAAGGTGCAACCTATATCCTTACCTACACCTCGCCCGTCGAACGGCACGTGACTACTACCGGAACCGATTACGATACCCGTCGCTGGCAGGTCACTGCCGAAAACGGAAAAACCCTTTTCTCGGCCGAACGGATCGGTCAATCGATCGTGGTGCGGGGGATGTTCAAAGGGGAACCGGTGGACAAACAGCTCGCGATCGACGAGAGTCCCTGGTATCAGGCCACATCGCTTTCCCTGCGCGAACTGGTCGCCTCCGGTGATTCCGAACGGATCTTCTGGACCATTCGGATGGACACGCTGACCGCACACAAAATCAGGGCGATCAAAAAAGGCGTGGAGTCCCTCGATCCGGACGGGAGCCAAAAGGCGCTGTTGTGGATCCGGCTCAGCCTTCCAGGGATGCTGGCACCCTTCTGGAAAAGCGACTACTGGTTCGCCCTGCCTGAAGGGGTCTTTTATCGTTTCAAGGGCCCCAGCGGACCTCCGGGATCACCGACGACCCTCGTAACCCGTGCGACCCGCTGAAAAAAGGCTGCAGACCATACCCGGAATCCCTATCGATTACCGCCTGGAAAGGGAGCTTGCCTGCCTGTGATGGGATACAAATAAAGCAGGCGCTACGCAAACGACACGTAACGCCTTGGCAAGGTTGGCGGTATAATTCTGATGCACCGCTTTCAGGTTGGATTAAACCACTTTCTTCAAGGCCTTTTTCAGCTTTTTGATCTTGCCTTGCTGCTTAGCGACCTTGGCTTTTCTGGCTTTCATTTCTTTTTTGATCGATCCCACTTTTTTTTTCGTTGCTTTGGCCATTTCGACTTCCTCCTGGTTGCAGGTTGTGTGCACATTGCACATTTTTGTTGTCGTGATCTTCTGATGATCGATTCGAGGGTCAATCGAGCGGAAGCTGTCCCGGATCTCCCTGTTCCGACGAAAAAAGACTCAGGATTGTTCCGGCATGGGGTGCTCTTTTAAGAACCGTCCGATAAATTTTCTTATTTCACGCGCCGCGCTGGTATCCATATGCTCGCAAAGCGAAACAAACCGGTTCCGCTCCGTGCCGCTGATACGGATTACCAACTGGCTATCCTTTTTAGCTTTTTTCTTGCCTGGCTTCTTTTTGGCCATTGGGTGTTGGCATCCTTATGGTAACTGGTTCTTTTTTGACTATACATTGTATATTAAACGTATATACGTTTTGAACATTTGTCAACCGTTTTCCGAAAGGCTGAAAGCCAGAAGCCAGGCTACCGTATAAGGGCCCCGGAAAGAAATAATTGTCGGGGCACTTGCCCATCCAGCGATCCTTTCAGGTATAATTTTCGTTTGGCCTCCGTTAAGCAAAGCTAAATGGCGTTAATCGAAATCTAACCGATTCCTAATCAACCGCCAATATTTGCGTCATAGTTTACTCCTTGTTTTTCACTCGGAAACAACCGGCCCCGTTTATCTGCCTGGCGATCGATCGACAGTGAACCTACATCAACTCAAAGCCTTGGACGCGCTCGAACAAGCCGGCTCTTTTTCGGGTGCAGACCACTGCCTCGATCTCACTCAGCCGGCCGTTTCCATTCAGCTCAAGAAACTGCAGGCCCACTACGGGGTCAAGCTGTTCTGGCGATGCGGGCGGAGCCTCGAATTCAGCGCCTTTGGATTCGAATACTTGAACCCGGTGCAGGCTTTTTTCGACGGGGTGCGGGAAACTCAACCGCTCCATCAGCAGCGGTCATCGGAGGCACCGGTTAATGCTGGCCGCCGACAACCGATAGCTTTCAAACCGCCGTCCCCCGTATCGGCGGGACGGTTTGTTTCAACCAATACGATGTAAAGGAGACCCACCAATGAGAAACATGAGTATGCCGCTGAAAACTGTCCTGGGTGTATTGCTTGCGATCGTGGTTTTAGTGTCCACCGGTGCAGCCGCTGCCGAAGAACTCCTGGTCTATACGGCCCTGGAAGATGATGAAATACCCGGTTATCTGGAGCTCTTTAAAAAAGCCCACCCGGATATCGAGGTCAAGATCGTACGCGACTCGACCGGCATCGTCACCGCCAAACTGCTGGCCGAGAAGGACAACCCCCAGGCGGACGTGGTCTGGGGCACCGCCGCCACCAGCCTGATGCTCTGCGACCAGGCCGGCATGGTCGCCCCTTACGCGCCCAAAGGGTTGGAGAAGGTTCGTCCCAAGATGCGCGACGCCAACAATCCCCCCCACTGGGTCGGCATCAAGGCCTGGATGACCGGCTTGTGCGTCAACACGATCGAATGTGCCAATCTGAAGCTGCCGACGCCCGAATCCTTGAACGATCTGATGAACCCGGTGTATCGCGGCCATCTGGCCATGCCCAACCCGGCCTCTTCCGGCACCGGCTTTCTAACGGTTTCCGCCATCCTGCAGACCATGGGAGAAGAAAAGGGATGGGCCTTCCTCGACAAGCTGCATGACAATATCGCCCGCTACACCCACTCCGGTTCCAAACCCTGCAAGCTAGCCGGGGCCGGGGAAGTGGCCATCGGCATCTCGTTTGCCTATCGCGGGTTCATGCAGAAGCAGAAGGGTGAGCCGGTGCTGACCGTATTCCCGGCGGAAGGTTCCGGCTGGGATGTGGAGGCCAACTGCCTGATCAAGAAAGCGACCATCAAACCGGCTGCCAAAACCTTTTTGGATTGGGCCATCAGCGAACCGGTCATGAATGCCTATGCCCGGGTCTACCCGGTGACGGCTTACGCCACCGGCGTTCCCATTCCGGATGGCTTTCCTGCGGACCCTGAGGGACAGCTCATCGAAAACGATTTTAACTGGGCCGCCAAGAACCGCACACGGATCCTGGCAGAGTGGACCAACCGCTACGACGGCAAGAGCGAGGCCAAATAATTCAGCAGCTTATACCTATGGCTGCCAACCGGACGATACGATTTTCCCCCTGCCCCTCCCCCAAAGGGCCGGGGGGGTGAGTGGTGGAGCAATATGATGAGCAATCCTGACATTTACCTCACGATGGACGCGGTGTCCAAAAATTTCGGCCGCTTTACCGCGCTGGCGGAGGTCACTTTCCAGGCCCGGCGCGGCGAGTTCATCTGTGTTCTCGGGCCCAGCGGCTGCGGCAAGACCACGTTGCTGCGGGTGGTGGCCGGCCTGGAGAAGCAGACCCGCGGAAAGGTGTTCATCGAAGGCCGGGATGTCTCTTCGCTGCCGGTGTCCAGCCGCAATGTCGGCATCGTCTTCCAATCCTACGCCCTGTTCCCCAACCTCACCGCTAGGCAGAACATCGCCTACGGACTCAAAAGCCGGAGTCTGTCCCGCCAGGCCATTGTTAAGCGGGTAGACGAACTCCTTGATCTCGTGGGGCTGCGCGGCATGGGCCGCAAACATCCCGCCAAACTCTCCGGCGGCCAGCAGCAGCGGGTGGCCCTGGCACGGGCCATCGCCGTTTCCCCTGATCTTCTGCTGCTCGACGAGCCCCTCTCCGCCCTGGACGCCAAGGTTCGGGTGATGCTGCGGGGCGAGATCCGGCAATTGCAGCAGCGGCTGGGCATCACCACCATCATGGTCACCCACGATCAGGAAGAGGCCCTGACCATGGCGGACCGCATCCTGGTCATCGATCAGGGCCGCCTGGTTCAAAACGGCACCCCGCGCCAGATTTACGACAAACCGGCAACCCCGTTTGTGGCCGGTTTCATCGGCGCCATGAATTTCATTGAGGACGCCAGGAAAATTGAAAAAGGGTTGTATGACATCGGTGAGACCCACCTGAGCGTCAGCGGGGAGAACGGAACCGGACGGCTGCCCGCCGGCAGCCGGGTGACCCTTGCCATCCGTCCGGAGGATGTCATGCTCAAGCGTGACCCGTCAGTGTCCAACCTCCTGCAAACCCGCGTCGAAGCAATGGAATACCGGGGCTCAATGTTTCGCATCGACCTGAAGCGCCAGGTTAGCGAGGGAACATCGTTCACCATTACGGCGGATGTGCCCGCGGAGACCGTCCGGCGGCTGGGTATCACACCGCGGTCGACCCTGCCCATTCACCTGCCGGTCGATCGCCTGCGGGTCTATGAGGCAGGCAAGGGCAGTTAGCCAGAAGGCTGAAGACACAAGAAAGGTGGCGCGCCGCTATGTTTTTTAACCTTGCGACCCATTGAGCCAGTTCAACCAGTCAAACCAACTCGACCAATCAAACCAATTAAACCGCTTCCAACAATAACATGCCAACCACGATTGCCGACACCACCAACCTGCCGTCGCAAACCTTCTGGACGACCCTGGACAAGGAGCTTTGGATCAAGCGGCTGCTGATCCTCCTGGTTTGCATCTGGCTGTTGGTGGTCGTGGTGCTGCCCCTGTTTCAGCTGCTCTCCAAAAGCGTCGCCGATGCCGATGGGCGCTTTGTCGGCCTTGCCCATTATCGCACCTATTTCAGCACACCGTCGCTCTCCAGCTCCCTTTTCAACAGCCTGCTCGTATCGGTGCTCACCACCTGCATTTCCGTATCCCTGGGTTTCCTATTCGCCTATGGCCTGACCCGCACCACAATCGCCGGAAAAGGCTTTTTCAAGGCCATTTCCATGATGCCGCTCTTCGCGCCCACCCTGCTCAACGGCATTGCCCTGGTCTATTTGTTCGGCCGCAAAGGATTGATCACCCTTGGATTTTTCGGCGTCCTGCCCGGCATCGAAATCAACCTGTACGGTCCGGTCGGCATTATCATTGCGGAAGTCCTCTTCACCTTTCCCCAGGCGGTGCTCATGCTGTGCATTGCCTTGGGCATGACCGACGCCCGCCTTTACGAGGCCGCCGAGTCCCTCGGGGCCGGACGGGTGCGGACATTTTTTACGGTGACCCTGCCAAGCATCCGCTACGGTCTGATCAGTACGGTGTTCGTCTGTTTTATCCTGGCCTTCACCGATTTCGGAGCACCCAAGGTGGTGGGCGGAAATTACAATATTCTGGCCACCGACATCTACAAACAGGTGATCGGGCAGCAGAACTTTGCCATGGGCGCCGTGGTGAGTGTGGTCCTGCTGATCCCCACCGTGGTCGCCTTCATCATCGACCGCATTTTCCAACGGAAACAGGTGGCCATGATCGCCGCCCGGTCAGTGCCGCTGACGCCCCGTCCGCATGTGGTGCGCGACGGCTTGTACGCGGGCTATTGCGCGCTGATCGGCTTCCTGATCGTCGGCTTTTATCTCACGGCGGTATACGCCTCCCTGGTCAAGGTGTGGCCCTACACCCTGGACCTGGGATTCTGGCACTATCAGTTCAGCGGTACCGGCGGGGGCGGGTACGCCGCTTTTTTCAACAGCATTCGCATGAGCCTCTATTCCGCCGTCTTCGGCACCGCCATCACCTTTTTCGCGGCTTATCTCATCGAAAAGAGCCGCCAGATGAACAGCCTGCGCCAGATGGCCTATTTCCTGTCCATTCTTCCGCTGGCCCTGCCCGGTTTGGTCATCGGCCTGGCCTACATTTTTTTCTTCAATGCCCTGGGTTGGCACGTCGGCGGCATGTTCATCCCCAACCCGATGAACGTCTTGTACGCGTCCATGGGCATCCTGGTGATCAGCAACATCGTGCACTTCTTTTCGGTCAGCTTCCTGACGGCCACGACGGCGCTCAAACAGCTCGACCAGGAGTTTGAAACGGTCTCCGAATCCATGGGGGTCCCCTTCACGAAAACGTTTGCCCGGGTGACCGTACCCGTGTGCATCCCTGCCATCCTCGAAATCGGCGTCTATTACTTTGTCAATTCCATGGCCACGGTGTCGGCGGTGATTTTTCTCTATTCGGCGGACATCCCCCTGGCCTCTGTGGCGGTAGCCAACATGGACGATGCCGGGGATGTGGCCCCGGCCTGCGCCATGTCCGTCCTGATCCTGCTCACCAACCTGGCGGTTCGCATCGGCTTTGGCTTGCTCACACGACGATTGAAAGCCCGCGCCCAGGCCTGGACAGGTCAATGATTGCTTTCAACTGAAAGGAAAACCCATGTCCCTGTGTATTCCCCGAACGCCCTACACCGGTCCCGTGCAGGCGGTTGTTCTCGACTGGGCCGGTACTGCCGTCGATTACGGCTGCATGGGCCCGGCCGATGTGTTCGTCAAGGCTTTCGACGCTTTCGGCATCGCCGTTACCGCCGCCGAAGCCAGGCAGTTTATGGGCCTGGAAAAAAAAGAACACATCCGCAATATGTGCAAACTGCCCGGTGTTGCCGGACAATGGCAGGAAAAACATGGCCGACGACCCGATGCAACCGATGTAGAACAACTCTATGGCAAAACCGAACCCATGATGGTCGCCGCCATCGCCGATCATGCCGAACCCATCTTTGGCCTGCTGCCTTTTGTCGACGCCGTGCGCTCCCGACACATCAAGATCGGCTCCTGCACCGGCTACACCGCCCCCATGGTGAAAGCACTGGCACCGGCGGCGGCCGAGAGGGGATACGTTCCGGATGCCATGGTCTGTTCATCGGATGTTCCCGTCGGCCGCCCCTTCCCCTGGATGTGCTACCAGAACGCCATCCAGTTGCAGGTCCACCCCTTCGCGGCCATGATCAAAATCGGGGACACCATCAGCGATATCCAGGAAGGTCTCAACGCCGGCATGTGGACCATCGGATTGACCCGATCGGGCAATGAACTGGGGCTTCCCGAAGACCAGGTCAACGCGTTGGACCCTGACGATCTGAGGGATCGGCTGGCCACCATCGAGACCCGCTTCCGGGAAGCTGGGGCCCATTATGTGGTCAACGGCATCTGGGAATGCCTGGCGGTCGTCGATGAAATCGGCCGCCGGCTGGGCAAAGGCGACCATCCGCTGCTGAAGTTTATATCCTCGTCGCCGCAGCGCGTCGGGAAGCCTTAACCCGATGGCCGGTCAACCATCGCTGAAGCCGGATATCCTGGGTGAAGGGGACAGCAATCTGTCCGCCCATCGACAACAATGGCAGTCCCGCCATATCGACAGTGAAACGCAAGGCTGGCTGGACAGGGATGCCCGCGTGTTTTTGCGCCAGAGCCTCTCCACGCCGTGCCTGAATGCACTGACGCAAAGTCGCGGCACGACCCTTACGGATCTTCAGGGACGATCCATCCTGGATTTTCACGGCAACAGTGCCCACCCGGTCGGTTACGCCCATCCCCGGGTGATGGCGGCGGTGAAGCGTCAGCTGGACATCATGCCGTTCTGTCCGCGCCGGTACACCAACGCACCAGCCATCGAACTGGCCGAACGGCTGGTCGCCATCACGCCGGATCCGTTGGGCAAGGTGCTGCTGGCCCCCGGCGGCACCAGTGCGGTCGGCATGGCCCTGAAACTGGCGCGCACGGTCACGGGACGATTCAAAACCATCTCCATGTGGGATTCATTTCACGGCGCGTCCCTCGACGCCATCTCCGTGGGCGGCGAAGCGCTCTTCAGGCGGGGCATCGGCCCCCTTTTGCCCGGCTGCGCCCACGTACCGCCGGCCGACCCCTACCGCTGCCTGTGGGACCCCGGTGGCGGCTGCGATGCCTGTGACCTCAAATGCGCCCGCTACATCGAATACGTTATGGAAAAAGAGGGCGATATTGCCGCCGTCATTGCCGAACCGATCCGCTGCACGGCGGTGAATCCGCCGCCGGCCGGCTACTGGAAGCGGGTCCGCGACGCCTGCGACCGTCACGGCGCCCTGTTGATTTTCGACGAGACCGCCGTCTGTTTAGGTCGCACGGGGCGGATGTTCGCCTGCGAACACGAAGGTGTCGTGCCGGACATTCTCATCCTGGGCAAAGGGCTGGGCGGCGGCGTCTTTCCCCTGGCAGCCATCGTGGCGCGCACGGATCTGGATGTGGCACCGGACAAGGCCCTGGGTCACTACACCCATGAGAAAAGCCCCGTAGGCTGCGCAGCGGCGATTGCCGCCATCGACGTGATCCTTGACGAACGCCTGGTGGCGCGGTCTGAACGATTGGGTCGTCAGGCAGTGAAACGGCTCCGCGCCATGCAAGACGCGATCGACCTCATCGGCGATGTCCGTGGACGCGGCCTGCTGTTCGGTGTGGACCTGGTTCTGGATCGCAATGAGAAAACACCGGCGCTCGACCAGGCCGACCGCCTCCTGTATGCCTGCCTTGAAAGGGGACTCAGCTTCAAGGTGTCCCACGGCGGCTTTGTGACCCTGACCCCGCCATTAACCATCGAAGCGGCCGAACTGGACCGTGCGCTGGACATTATCCAAAACGCTTTAAAAACCGTTGCCGCCTGATGGAGAATGATGAATCCCGAACACATGCCCGACAACCCCTATCTGTTGCTCACCCCCGGTCCGTTGAGCACCACCCAAACCGTTAAGTCCGCCATGTTCCGGGATTGGTGCACCTGGGATGAGGAATACAACGCCGTCGTCCAGCAAATCCGCCACCGGTTGGTTCGCTTGGGAACCCATTCAGACAACTATACCGCGGTGCTGATGCAGGGCAGCGGTACCTTCAGCGTTGAAGCCACCCTCACCACCGCTGTGCCCGGCAATGGCAAGTTGCTGGTTTTGGCCAACGGCGCCTACGGCCGGCGGATCGCCGACATCGCCCGGCGCTGCGGCATCGCCTATGACGTCCAGGACAGCGGCGAGCTGGCGCCGCCCGACCTGCTGCAACTCAAAACGGCGCTGCAATCGGACGATGCGATCACCCACGTCGCGGTCGTACACTGCGAGACCACCACGGGAATGCTCAATCCGGTGGAGGCCATCGGCAGCATCGTGAAGCACGGCAAACGAACCTTCATCGTGGACGCCATGAGCAGTTTCGGCGGCATCCCCATCGATGTCGAGAAAATGGGAGTGGACTACCTGATCAGCAGCGCCAACAAATGTATTCAGGGGGTGCCGGGTTTCGGGTTTGTCATCGCCAGGACGGCCGTGCTCGAGAGAACGCAGGGTCAGGCACGCTCCCTGAGCCTCGATCTCTATGACCAGTGGCGGACCATGCAGGATCATCACGGCAAATGGCGGTTTACCTCTCCCACCCACGTGGTGCGTGCCTTCTTCCAGGCGCTGCTTGAACTGGAAGCCGAGGGGGGGGTCGCCGCCCGGCATTCGCGCTACTGCGAGAATCATCGCATCCTGGTGGAGGGCATGCAGCGCCTGGGTTTTCAACCGCTGCTGTCGGCTGAACGGCAATCCCCCATCATCACCGCCTTTTTGAGTCCCACCCACGCCGCATGGTCCTTCGATGCGTTTTACAGCGCATTGAAATCCAGGCGTTTCGTGATCTATCCAGGCAAAGTGACCGACCACGACACTTTCCGCATCGGCAATATCGGCGACGTTCACGCTGAAGATATGCACCGCCTGATCGCTGCGGTGGCTGAAACGACCGCCGCTGATCATGCCGTAGGGGAAGCGCCGACATGAAAATACGCTGTTTGGCGGAAACCGTAGGTATCGTTGCAGGCCTTGAAGTTGTTGAAATCGAAATCGACCAGAGAATAACCCTTGCCGACGGATTGCAGCGTCTCGCGGTCGGTTCTGTCGATCGATTGACCACGTTTCCGCGCACGCACACGCGCATTGATCTGGGGAAAGTGTCCCGGGGAGTGGTCATATCGATGTGGGCTGAGATCGACACCCGTATCGACGCGTCCATTCAGTCGCTTCCGGATCTT
>JAGTUY010000330.1 GCA_018224455.1 Desulfosarcina sp. | reverse complement strand
GCTTCTTTCTCTTTTTTTCCACGCGAGAAAGCGGTTCGACGGCTTTGAGCGTTTCCATGGACCGCGATGCCAGCTGCACGTATTCCTCGGCACCCTGCTGCATCCATTGTCGTTCATCGACGGTGAGGACTCGGAGCACCCGCGCGGGTGTGCCTGCGGCCAATTGGCCGGGCGGGATTTCGAAACCCGATTTGACTAGCGAACCGGCAGCCACGAGGGCGTTATCCCCAACGACAGCGCCATCCATTATGACTGCATTCATTCCCACTAGTGCCCCAACCCCCACCCGGCAGCCATGCACAATGGCCCCGTGTCCGATATGCCCCTTTTGATCAATTACCGTTTCAACATTTGGAAAGGAGTGGATCACGCAGGTGTCCTGAACGCTGGCACCTTCGGCGATTGAAATGCGTCCCATATCCCCGCGGAGGCAGGCGCACGGACCGATGTATGCATGGGGTCCCACGATGACATCACCGATGAGAACGCTGTCCGGATGGACAAATGCCATCGGATCCACCACTGGTATGACTCCGTCGATTTCGTAGACTTTGGCCATTTTCTAAAATCGCTTTCTAAAGGGTGCGAACAATGGGGGTTCGTAAATTCCGGGCGGGGCGGCACAGACCTCAGGGATGCTGTTGATCACCGAGGCGGCGACCGCGTACTGCTCGGATTTGGTTTTGACACCCGTGTTATGCGGCTCCACCAGATTCATGGCAATGTCGATGCCGGGCCTGCCCCGGATCATGATTTTCCAGTGGTCGGCGGCTTTGCCATCGGTCGGTCGGGTGCCCATAACCCAACTGACCCGCAGGGTGATCAGCCGTTTTCCCGCGACCATGCCGTGCCAGCACCAGTGGGTGGCAGCGACGGTTCCCGCCGGGATGATGCCGGCCCGCGCCGTGATCGGTTCTGCAGCCGGTTCGACCCGATGGTCGGAAACCACCCCCTCCAGATCGAGGAACAGTCTTTTGGCCATCAGGGCGACAACTTCCCGGTACATGCCGTCCATCAGTTCGGCGACGGGACCGGTATCCGAAAGGCCGAAGGACGCCGGATCGGATCCGAATCCCAAAACGTTGAAAACGTAGTCGTGTTCTGGAACCCCCGTGACATCAAAGTTCTCTTTTATGTCAATATGATCGATGTCCAGACAGGCACCCGTGGCCGCCGCGGCGATTTTTTCCGCAACGAAGCCCGGGTTGAGGCCGGTTCCAAATAAGGAAGCACCGCCCTGTTGGCAGGCCTTTTCGAACGGCGCGGCATACGCTTGACCATGAGCGGCCGGATAGCAGTGGCCGTTAATGGAGACGAGATTTTTTCCGGAAGCCAGCAGCCGGCAGATATCCTCGTTGTGGCTGGCATACGGAAACTGGATCCGGGGTGTATGGATGACGGCATCTGCATCCAGCGCCAGGATTTCACTCATACTACGGGTGGCCAATACGCCTGTCTTATTCCGCACGGCAATATCGCCGGCATCCCGACCGGCCTTTTTTTCGTTGTATACATACAATCCGACCAATTCGAGATCCGGGTGGTCGATCACCGCACGAAGGCAGGTTTTGCCCATGCTTCCCGTGGCCCATTGGATAACACGATAATCCATGACCGCTCCTTTCAATTCACCAGCATAAGGCAATATTCGTTGTTCGTCTCTTCTTTTTCCCGCAGCGGTTCAATGAAATAACCGTTGTTGCGTGCCGTCTGGTAGACATCCATGCCGCAGGCCTCCATGCATGGCCTGGCGCGGCGCCTCAGCCGGCATGGGGACGGCGGATCTTCGAGCATCGTGCATTTTTTACACAGCCGGCATGGGCCGGCCAGAAAGATGAAGGCCTTGTAATACCCGTCCTTGAAAACCTGTCCTTCCAGATCGACGAGCATATCAAAGTATTTGCGGTAGCGCTTTTCCTTTTCGGGGATATGCGGCACTTCGATGTGAAACAGGATGGCTCTTTGGTAATCGTCTAAAATTTCCCGGGTCTGCCGGGGTGTGGGCGTGTGCGGGGGACAGCAATGGCCCTGACCGTAGCCGGGACAGCCGAATTGGCATTTGAGCCGCACCCACGGGGCCGTCACCACACTGGAAGGATGAACGGGTTTTGCATGGGTTGCTCCCCTCTCGATGGCCCGTTCGCAGTACTTTATCAGGTCCTGTACGGCGGTCGCATCCACATGGTTATCGTCGGTATTATCATGACGGGTGACCATCGCTTGCCTTTCTGTCGTATGGATTGGCGTTACCATTTTCCCGGAAACGGGACAACGGGTCTCGCGGCAGCCGCGGGAAGCGGAGGCAATAGCGCTCCGCTTTCCGCCGGTTGTTTTTAACCTTCCGACGGCGGATCGCAGACGGCGTCGCCGGCTTTTTCCGTATCGACTTTTTTCCACAGCCAGTCCCGGATTTCGCGGCGCAGTACTTTCTGGACCGCGTTACGGGGAAGGACGTCGACGATCTCTAGCCGCTCGGGCAGTTTGTATTTGGCGACACCTTTGGATTCCATGTATTCGACGATTTCCTCGAGCGTGACGGTCTCGCCTTTCACGGGGACCACCACGGCGCAAGTGCGTTCGCAGAGGCGTTCGTCAGGGCAGCCGACGGCAGCGACCTCTTGAATTTTCGGATGACCGAAGATCAGGGTCTCCACTTCTTCGGGGCTGATGTTCATGCCACCGCGGATGATCAGGTCCTTGAATCGGCCGCTGTACAGGTATTTGTCCTGCTTCTCCCCTTCGATGGAAAAAAGGTCTCCCGAATGGTAGTAGCCGTCGTTGTCAAAAGCCTTTTCCGTCAGGTCCGGGCGGTTCCAATAACCGGTGAATACCGTCGGACCGGCAAAGCAGAGCTCTCCCACCTGGCCGTTTTTGGTGATCTCCTCTGTCGTGTCGGGTACCACCAGGCGGCTGCGCATGCCCCCCACGATATGCTCGGGGACATTCCATTTTATCTCTTCTCGTCCGAAACGGGGGAAGTAGGTGGCCCGATCTTCCGGCACTGGGAAGAACCGCGGCACACTGAAAAACGCGACCCCCTCGTTGGATGCGAAGAAATTGACGATGCCGATGTTGAACTTGTCCTGGTAGAAGCGAACCATCCAGGGTGACAGGGGCACGGATCCGGAGCCGATCACTTTGACCTGGAGTTGTCCCAGGGCTTCGGATTTCGGCGATTTGGCAATGGTGTCCAGCAGGGCCGGTGGCATTAGGGTATAGTCAAGTTTTTCTTTGGCGAGTTGGGCGAAAAAAACTTCCTGGTCGAAGGGATGGTGCAGGGCGAATTTCCCACCGGTCAGCACCCAAGGGGTGAACAGGCCGCCGAACCCGGACATGTTAATGACCGGAAAACTGCCGTGAATGTTGCAGCCCTTTTCGATCTGGGTACCTTCCACCACCACGCGACCGAGGTTGAGCCACTCGTTGTGGGTGTGGGGAACGCCTTTGGGCGACGCTTCGGTGCCCGATGTCCAGCAGATGGTGAATACCTCGTTGGGGCCGGATTGTTTCCCCTCCAGTTCCGAAACATCGGCTTCACCCTGAAGAATTTCTTCCATCTGTCGGCCATCCGCCTGTGGGTCGGAACCGATCCAGAAAAGTTGTTCGAGGCAGGGGGTTTTCTCCTTGAAAGCCCTTGCCATCTGGGCGTGATCGAAGCCGTGAAAGGTCGGCAGGGTGACCATTGCCTTGGCACCGGTATCCTTGAATGCCGTGGTCAGTTCATGGGATCGGGCCATCATTGACAGCGGACTGGAAATGGCTCCGATCCGGGCAACCGCAAAATAGCACAGGATCAATTCGACGATGTTCGGCAACTGGATCAGAACGACGTCATCTTTGGCGATACCGGCTTTTTCCAATGCCACGGCGATTCGATCAATCGCCCGGGTCATCTGTGCGTAGGTGAATCGTTTGGGATCCTGGCCAGTGAGCGCTGGACGGTTGTATGGATCGACGAGGGCTTCCCTGGCCGGATTTTCTGCCGCGTTTGTATACAGGATGTCTAACAGGGTCTTCTCTCCCCAGTACCCCTTTTTCGTATATTCTCTGATTTTCTCCTGTGAAACCAGTATCATCCGTCATTCTCCTTTTTGATTGAAAGTTGCAGTGAGAACTTAACCTTCCAGCACGATCGTATTTTGCAGATTTTTGCTGACCTTTGCGTAGGATGCAGCCATCTCCCGAACAATATCACCGGCGGGCCGGATATCTTCGGCCTGGGCGACGCTTTGTCCCGCACTCCAGATATCCAGCCATTTTTTGGATCCCAGTTCGGGAGTGGCCTCAACCCGCTCGATGCTCTGTTTAATCCAATTGGCCCAGTTGCCCGTGATTCGATTTGAATAGACGATGTCCGCCGGACCCGAATCGATAACGGCTTTCTTGTAGGCTTTCGTGACCCCGGCTTCCGGCGTGGCGATCAGACGGGTCCCGACAATGACACCGCAGGCCCCAAGCGCCAAGGCTGCCGCCATTTGTCCACCTGAGCTAATGCCGCCTGCGGCAATGACCGGTATCTGTACCTTATCGACCAAATACGGCACCAGGACCGGTATGGGAATCGTTCCTCCGTGGCCGCCGGCCCCCGCACCCACGGCAACCAGTCCGTCTACACCTCCATCGCGGGCTTTCAATGCATGCTTGAGAGAGACGACATCCGGGAAGACCTTCCCGCCGTTGGCATGGATGTCATCCGTTACCAATCTCGGATCACCCAGGGAGGTGATAAAAAACTGGACCCCCGCGTCCAGGCAAAGGGCGAGTTGTTTTTTCCATTCGAATCTTCCGGAAAGGTGAATGTTGACACCGATGGGTTTTTCAGTGGCCTGGCGGATGTTTTTCAGGGCTTTTTTCAGATCGTCCGTCTCCCTGTAGTTGGGAAGCGGGAAGGCACCCAGCCCCCCGGCTTCTGAAACGGCGATGGTCAGTGTTTCATAAGAGACCAGAAACATGGGGGCCCCGATGATGGGGTATTCGAGGCCGAACATGTCTGTCAGTAGGGTTTTGATTCTCAGGGGCATAGGTTTCCTTATGCATGGCAAGGGATTACGGGATGCCATTTCAATTCGTTAGTTAAAAAGCAGCAAAATAAGTGCCAATGGAAAAATTGGAAACCATTGTATTGATATATCATATAAATTTATATGGATTTGTTTGACCCGGGCATCAAAGATATATTTTTGATCAACATGCTGACAGTATGATGCAATATATTGCGCATTATAAAAGGCGGTTTTGCGCGAGAATGAAGGTTGGTGCGCAATGCCGGCCATTTTCCTCGGTTTCCGATGCTGGCATTAATTTTGCTTCGTCTATCAAGCAAATCTCGTGGATAAAGACATAAAGACCAACTGAAGAAAGTCTGCCTCGATTAAAGAGGCGATGGTGACTGGATCATTCCTCCGGACGACATAAAATAGGCACCGAGTGATTATCTCATTCTCAAAGCCATGGCCGATTTTCACCACGAGGTTGGGATCGGATCTGCGTTTCCGGGCGGAAAGCTTGGCACATGTCTGTTCCAATCTCTTATCTTTCGGTTGGTTATGACAACGTCATATTTTGCCTTTTGGTGCGATATATTGCACCCTTCATTTTAAAAATACTTATACAATTCATATAACATGCTGTAACTAATGCTATAAAAGTTATCATCAAGAGGAGGCATTACTTTTGCAGAGCCTAATATAAAAATATCCTTTAAAAAATAATCAGGTTTCAGGAGCGTTTCAACGCAGACCGGAATTTGAGACGCTTTGAAAATTGGGCGGACGCTTGGCAGCCATGGCAAATTTATTTGCCAATAGTTCCAATCAACCATGAAAGGATTCGGACGATGACAAAAGGAGGAGGATGATGGAGAATCGAGGTCAATGGATACGTGTTTCACACACTTTTACCGCATCGACAATCGCAATACTGCTTTGCATCACTGTGCTGATGCCGTCAAACGCTTCTGGATTCGAGTTGTACACGGGGAATGACTTGGATATCAGTCTCGACAGCATTCTCTCCTATGGGCTCCAGTACCGAGTGCAGGATAGGGATGAGGGGATTGTCGGGATTGCCAATGGCGGTGAAGCCTACTCCGTCAACTACGATGACGGCAACCTGAATTACGACAAGGGTCTGGTCAGCAATGCAATCAAGCTCACTTCGGAACTGGATGTGAAGTGGCGTCAGTTTGGCGCCTTCGTTCGCGGTTCAGCTTTTTACGATTTCGAAGTCATGGACGGCGATACGGAACGCACGCCTTTGAGTGACGAAGCCGAGGATGCCATCGGTAAAAGTGCCGAGCTGCTTGATGCATACATTTGGGCCCAGCACGAATTCGGAACGGTGCCGGTGCAGGTGCGTCTGGGCGATCAGGTGGTCAGTTGGGGCGAAAGTACCTTTATCATGGGCGGCATCAACACCATCAATCCCGTTGATGTCTCTAAAATAAGGGTGCCCGGTGCAGAATTGAAGGAGGCCTTAGTACCCGAGGGATTGGTCTGGGGATCCATCGGACTGACCGAAAACGTGAACCTCGAAGGCCTCTATCTTTACGATTGGGAAGCGACAGAGATAGACGAGACGGGTACCTATTTCTCCAAAGCTGATGTTGGGGGAGAAAACATATCGACATCCAAATTGCTGCTCGGTTATGGCAGGGTGCCGGACCAGGGTGACCTGCCCGTTGACGATACATTTCTTGCAGCCAGCCGGGATCCCAGCATCGAGCCCAGCGATCAAGGCCAGTACGGCGTGGCACTGCGGGCGGTGGTGCCTGCCCTAAACAGTACCGATTTTGGCTTTTACCACCTGCGGTACCACGCCCGCACACCGATTCTTGCCGTGCGTTCGGGAACCGACGAGGGGTTGGCCAACGCTGCCGCAGCCGCCGGGGCGGTCATCGGTGCCGGCGGAACGGCAGCCCAGGCCGCTGCCGTGGCAACGAATGCCTATATCAAGACCGC
>JAGTUY010000329.1 GCA_018224455.1 Desulfosarcina sp. | reverse complement strand
GGTTGGAGCGCCAGCGCGGCGCTTCATTGGCCTGCTGCGGATCGGCCTTGAAGTCGATCAGGTCCATCGCCAATTCGTACAGCGACTGGATCAATACCACGGCGTTGCCGCCGGATTCCAGCACGGCTGCGCCGGCTTGGACGGCTAAGGGATGATCGGCCGTGATCATCCAGGTGGTGCTCAGGAATGGCCATCAGTTGAAGGGTGTTACCCCCTCATTAAGCACCTGCCGCTTGAAATGCCGCACTGACAATGGCCTGGGACTCTTGCTGAATGCTCTGCAGATGCGCCTTGCCCTTGAAGCTTTCCGCATAAATTTTATAGATCGCTTCGGTGCCGGATGGTCGGGCGGCGAACCATCCATTTTCGGTGACGACCTTTAATCCCCCCAAAGGGGCCTGGTTGCCTGGTGCGCGTGTATGTTTGGCAATGATCGGCTCGCCGGCCAGTTCCTTGGCGGTGATCGTTTCGGCTGACAGTTGTTTTAACACCTCTTTTTGCTCAGCGGTTGCCGGGGCATCGATGCGCTCATACACGCAGGCACCAAATTGTCCCTCGAGTGACTGGTATATCTCACCCGGATCCCTGCCGGTGTGGGCCATGATTTCAGCGGCCAGAAGATCCATGATAAGGCCGTCTTTGTCCGTGGTCCATACCGCCCCATCCCGGCGCAGGAAAGACGCCCCGGCGCTTTCTTCTCCGCCGAAACCGATTTCAGCGCTCATCAGCCCATCTACGAACCATTTAAAGCCCACGGGCACCTCAGACAGCTTTTTCCCCAGATGGGCCGTCACCCGGTCGATCATCGAGGTGGACACCAGCGTTTTGCCTACGGCGGTCGATGGATTCCAGGCGGGGCGGTTTTGAAACAGGTACCATATGGCTGCAGCCAGATAATGATTCGGATTGAGCAGTCCGGCGCTTTTGGTGACGATTCCGTGGCGATCGCCATCCGTATCATTGCCGAAGGCGATGTCAAACTTGTCTTTGAGCTTGATCAACCCCCGCATGGCAAAGGGTGAAGAACAGTCCATGCGGATTTTACCGTCTTTGTCCAGGGTCATAAATCCGAAGGTAGGGTCCACGTCCGGGTTGACGATGTCAAGGGAAAGCCCGTAGCGCTCGGCAATGGGCGCCCAGTAATGTACCGCGGCCCCTCCCATGGGATCCACACCGAGCGTGAGCCCGGATGCGGCGATCATCTGCATGTCGACCACGTTGGCAAGGTCCGCCACATAGGGGCTAATGTAGTCATATTCGTGGGTCGTTTCGGCTTTGAGGGCTTTTTCAAAAGGCATCCGTTTGACTTGATCAAGCTCATTGCCAAGGATTTCGTTGGCTCTGTCGGCAATGCGCTGGGTGATTGCATCTCCGGCCGGCCCGCCATGGGGCGGGTTGTATTTGAAGCCGCCATCTTCGGGGGGGTTGTGCGACGGGGTGATGACCACACCGTCGGCCAGGCCTCGCCGTCTGGCTTGATTGAAGGTCAAAATGGCATGCGAAATGACCGGTGTGGGCGTATAGCCCAGCCCTTTGGGGATCATGACGGTCACCCCGGCAGCGGCAAAGACCTCAAGGGCGCTGGCCAGGGCCGGTTCGGAGAGGGCATGGGTATCCATGCCCATGAAAAGCGGTCCGTTGATATGCTGGGATGTGCGATATTCGCAAAGTGCCTGACTAATCGCCAGAATGTGATCGTGATTAAAGCTGTTTTTCAGTGACGAGCCCCGGTGGCCCGAGGTTCCAAAAGTGACTTGCTGGGTCGGCTCAGAAACGTCCGGTTGATGGGTGTAGTAGGCTGAGACGAGCCTTGGAATGTTGGCCAGCACAGATTTCGGTGCCACTTCTCCGGCGAGTGGGTGAATTTTCATGTTGGATCGCTCCTGTATGTTTTGTTGCCCAAGACTTGGTTATAAACGCCAAGATATTTTTCAGCCGACTTTTCCCAGGAAAAATCCTGACCCATGGCCGTGATCATCATCTGTATCCACCTGTCCGGATGCTTGCGATAGACCTCGATGGCACGCTGGGCGGCATCTAAGAAGTTGTGCGCCGTGAAGTCAAAAAAAGTGAACCCGTTGACGCCGTCTTCGATGGTATCGGCCAGGCCGCCGGTCAGCCGGACAATGGGCAGGGTGCCGTACTTCAAACTGTAAATCTGATTCAGCCCGCATGGTTCAAACAGGGACGGCATGAGGAAGATATCTGCGCCGGCTTCGATCCGATGGGCCAATTCGTTATTGAAGCCGATATAAATGCCCACCCGGCCGGGGTAGCTGCGCCTGAGCCATTCAAAGAAATCATGGTAACGCGGTTCGCCCGAACCGAGCACGATCATTTGCGTATCCAGCTGTAGAATCTTCTCGGCGCATTCGGTGATCAGATCAATTCCTTTTTGCTCCACAAAACGCGTGGTCATGCCGATTAAAGGCAAAGCATCTGAATCCGGGAGTTGGTATTCGGCACGCAATTTGGATTTAATCCGGCGTTTGCCTGACAAATCATTGGCTGAGTAGACAATGCCGTAGGTGTAGGGATCGGTCTCAGGACGCCACTGCTGGTAATCCACACCATTGAGAATCCCGTAAAGTTTTTCTTTATGGCCCTGCAACGTGTCCTGCAGACCGAAACCGAAGTCGGTGGTCTGAATCTCCCGCGCATAGGTTTCACTGACCGTGGTGACGGCGTCCGCCAAATGAATCGCACTTTTGGTCAGGTTGATCTGGCCATAGAATTCAAAATCGTAGGTGTAGTAGCTGCGGGGCAGGGATAGAATCGGCCAGTGGTCTTCCGGGAACCGGCCCTGATACGAGATATTGTGGATGGTATAAACCAGCTTCGGGACCGGGTTGAAAAACGGGTCCTTGCGATAGGCCGCATATGACGCTTTAAGCATCGCCGGCAGGGCCGCTGTCTGCCAGTCGTTGCAGTGGATCACATCGGGTGCGAAGTCGATGGCCCTGCAGCACTCCAGGGCCGCCCTGCAAAAAAACACAAACCGCTCCAGATTGTCGGGATAGTCCGCGTCGCCCAGCCCGTAAAATTCCTCGCGATTGAAGTACGCGTCGTTCTCAATAAAATAGGTGGGCACGGAATCATTTTCAGCCCGCCATAACACGGCGCCTTGAAGGCCGTTATGCATTTGGACGGTGAACTGCGCTACACGCTCCAGGGCAATATTTTGCGCCGCTAGGCTGAGATATTTGGGCATGACCGTACGAATGTCGTGGCCCACTGCTTTTACCGCCTTGGGCAGTGCCTGACCGACATCTGCAAGGCCGCCGGTCTTGGCAAAAGGGGTGATTTCCGATGCGATATATAATATTCTCATTTCATCAACCTGTCCTATGGCACGTACCTGCATAATGGTGATAAATGGGAGATTGGGAAGTGTAAAGTTTGCAGACCAACCCGCATACATTGGAGACAACAAATCACAAACACCAAATAATAAATCTCAAACAAGATCAACAAAAAATTGTTTGTCCTTCTTGGTTGCTCCAATAATGATGATTGGAATGTCCTCTCTTCAAGACGCATGTATTCATAGGTTTTCAGAAAATTAATGGTAGTAAATTAACCTCAGGCCATGCCCGATCGACTCGAAACGGTTCGGACCGTTTTTAGGAGAATGTAAAGCGGCAAATTTAAGATTCCCCATCGGGCTTATAAATCAAATCACCGTCCCATCGGCAATGGCCGCGTCCTTGGGGATGACAACCAATCCGTCCCGGGCTGCCCAGTTGTCCGTTTCGCTGTCGGGGCGGTCGGGCAGATGGCGGACGCGCACATGACGACCGATGCGGGCGTTCTTATCAATGATGGCACCTTCGATGACGGTACCTTCGCCAATGCCGATGTCGGGTCTGCCGATGCGTTTGTTTTCGGCTCGATCCGCCTCGGTTTCATAATAATCCGCGCCCATGACGATCGAAGAACGAATCCTCACCGTTGGGCCGATCAGGCTGCGCAGGCCGATGACGGCGTCGCGGATGTCCGCCTGGTTCACCCGACAACCGTCCGCCAGCAGGGTGTGGTCAAGCTGGGAGCCATGGACTTCGGAGGCCGGCAGAAAGCGGGCACGGCTATAGATGGGCCGCCCGGGAATGTAAAAATCGAACCGCCGTTCCGGCAGCGCCATTTCCAGGTTCACTTCATAAAACGCACGGATGGTACCGATATCCGCCCAATAGCCGTCGTAGACATAGCCCATCACGCGGCAATCGGCCAGGGCATTGGGGATGATGTGTTTGCCAAAATCGTGGCCTTCGGCATTGAGCGCTTCAAACAGCAGGTCGGTGCGAAAGACATAAATGCCCATGGAGGCCAGATAGGGCTTATCCGGGTCGGGGATGCTTTCCAGACCTGCCAGCGCCGCAGGTTCGGGCTTTTCGGTGAAAGACGCGATCTGCCCGTCGTGGCTGCGCTTGAGGATGCCCAAGGCGGGGGCCATATCGGCCGCAACCGGCTGCACCGCCATGGTGATGTCGGCCCCGGTATCCACGTGATAGTCGACAAAGCCACGATAGTCCATGTTGTAGAGATGATCGCCGGCCAGAATCAGGACATATTCCGTTCGCGCGGCCTCGATCTCCATCAACTGCTGGCGAACCGCATCGGCCGTGCCCTGGTACCATCCGGTACTGCGGGGCGTCTGTTCAGCGGCCAGAATCTGCACCCATCCTTCGGTGAACATATCCCGCGCGTAGGTGCGCTGGATATGGCGGTGCAGCGAGACCGAATTGTACTGGGTCAGGATGGCGATCTTATCGATACCGGCATGCAGGCAATTGCTAATGGGAATATCGATCAGGCGATATTTTCCCGCCAGGGGCACGGCCGGTTTGGCCCGCAACTTGGTTAAGGGGTAAAGCCGCGACCCTTGTCCGCCGCCCATGATCAGCCCTAACACCTTTTTCATGTTCATGCTGGATAACCTCCTTTTGCCTGTGCCCATGGTGATCCTAATATTGATGCAATCGTAAAAAGTCACATTTCCGACGGCATAGTGGTTGTTCAGAGAACTATGTTTGATCCGCGCTGCCGAGAACATTGATATTTTTGTGTTTGACCATTTTTATGAGCTCATCGCGTGCCGGTTCCAGATATTTGCGGGCACTGCCGGAGACCGGTAAAAATCACCGCTAGCCGGGAGGGCTCCAGGTTCCCTTGTTTAATCAGGTGTTGGGCAACAGCCGCGGCCCTTGCGCTGGAAAGTTCCCAGTTGGAAGGAAAGCGGTACCGAAATTTCGAGGCGACGGGAATGCTGTCTGCGTGGCCGACGACACGGATGTATCCTTCCGGGAGAGTGGCGAGAACCCCGGCCAGCTGATCCAAGGCCGCCTTGCCTTCCGGAAGGATGTGCACCTGGGAAAACCCGAACAGGATCCGGTCGACAAAGCTCACCTTCAGCTTTTCGCGATATTCTTCGATGAAGGCTTCCTGGGAATCGAGCTGTTGTTTGAGGCCCACCACCAGCGCCTGGTGGGTTTCTCTCATGGCCTTTTGCTGGGCTTCGAGCGCTGCCTGCCGCGCTGTGGCCTCGGCAAGGTTCTCGCGGACAGCCTGGTATTTTTCTAAACGTTGTTCCAGGCGGTCTTTCAAGCAGGGACCTGGATGATGACGTCCTGGAGTTGATCGCTCAGCCCGGTTATCGTGAGGGTCACCCATACGGTTTATACACGAAACGCCCTGCCCTTCCCGAGCCTTATCATCTATGCCTCAATTTGCCGAACCGCCAGCACCGGGATTGAAGCGTGGCGGATGAGCCGGTCGATGGTGGACCCCACCAACAGCTTTTCCAACAGCGTGTGCCCGCGAATCCCCAGTACAATCATATCCATCATTTGCTCTTTGGCGTAATCCATCAACGCCACGAAAGGTTCCCCCTCGAGCAGGGCGGTTTTAGCGGTACACCTGTCAAGGCTCGCTTCCGGAACCATACCGTCGCGTTTCTTTTCCAGACTGTCGCGTAATTGCCAGACTGTCGCGTAATTGATTGATGTCCTCGCGTTTCCTACTGTATTGCGACGGCTTGATTACATGGGAGCGGTGAAGCTCCGCCTGAAACTCCTGCGCCAGGCTGAGACCATAGTCAAAGGCAAGTTTGGAATCCGGTGAGAAATCGCACCCGACCAATATTTTTTTGGGTTGTATTCTCATGGTCTCCTCCTTTCCCAAATGGGCTGGTTGTCGTTTAAAAAAAACGCGAGCAAGTCATCGTCTTTTGATAAGTCTAAAGGAATCGTGCGGGGAGATGTTTGGAAGCAGGCAAAGATGAATACCCAAGTGGTGTTTCAAATGGCCACGGCAATCGATTTCCTGAACTTTACACTATAACAATTCAGGCCGGTTGTCACCTGCAGTTGAAAAAGGCTCATTTTTTTGGCGGAAATCGGACCCACACGGTCGCTCGGCGATAATATCGCAATCTTTAATCCAGGCCGATTGCACGTAACCTTTATGAAAATATTGAATTAAAATTCCAACCGGTGTTGGTTTTGAGCCTTATTATTTTATAATATTTTATAAAATATTTTATATTTTTTATTGACACACGGGATGGTTCCCGGTAGTGGGGACCAGGAATCAATTAAAATTGAGGCATCCTGGAGCAGGAACCCATTACCGATAGATTATTCCAATGGACGCATACCTGACGGCTCACCAACCCGCACCGTTAGCACTTACAGCGCCTCAAACGCCTGAAAAAATATCGTCTTCCACCCACGGCGCATGAACGCTCGTCCAAGCGCCGTTTCTGTATTTATGGACTAAAGCTTTGCTGAACCGCATGGCAAGTC
Organism: Desulfosarcina sp.; assembly: GCA_018224455.1. Classification (GTDB taxonomy): domain Bacteria; phylum Desulfobacterota; class Desulfobacteria; order Desulfobacterales; family Desulfosarcinaceae; genus Desulfosarcina. Next base: position 8,434 of record JAGTUY010000329.1, on the reverse strand, counting down.
GCTGTTCGACAGAAGATCATTAACCCATTTCAAATGAGGAGGAACCATGAAACAATTTACCATTTTCAGTCTGATGATGTTTCCTTGGCAGCGTTGATGTTGCCGGTATCCGCGTCTGCGGAAACAGCATTGAAAATCGGTCTGGGCGATCCCATCGATTCCGATCAAGGTGTGTTGGCACTCCGCTTTAAAGAAATTGTGGAAAAAACCAGTGGCGGAAAATACAAAGTTGACATTTTCCCTGCCGGTCAGCTCGGTGATGAGCAGAAAATGGTTAAGGATGCCCGCAGAGGGTCCCTTGACGGCGCCGTTGTGGCTGTTAACAACATTACCCCATTTGCAAAATCCGTCGGCATTTTAACGCTCCCCTACCTCATGCAGAGCTTTGACGATGCGGTAAAGGCGACCACCGGCGAGCTTGGCGACAAGTGGCGGGCCGTCCTGATCGAGGAAGCCGGTGTTCACGTGCTCGGTTATGCCTATTCCAATTTCCGCGTCCTGACCAACTCGAAAAAGCCGATAAACAATCTCGCCGACCTTAAGGGTTTGAAAATCCGGGTCCCCAAAAACGCCATCATGATCGATACCTGGCAGGCGCTCGGTGCCGAACCGATTCCCATGGCATGGCCTGAAACGTTCACCGCATTGCAGCAGAAAGTGGTAGACGGGCAGGACAATCCCCATATCACGAACTTTTCCATGAAGTTTTATGAAGTCCAGAACTACACTTCAGAGGTTCACTATCTGTTTTCGCTTCAACCTCTGATCGTGGGTGAGAAGTTTTTCAAAGCCCTGTCCGCCGAGGATCAGGCCATGCTTACCCGTGCGGGTATCGAGGCCCAGCAGTACAACCTGTTGTTCAGTGTCACCAATTCTGAAGAAGCCAAGCAGAATATGATCGCAAAGGGCGTGAAATACAACGAAGTCGAAGATGAAGCCGAATGGTCCAAAATCGCTATGGCGAAAGTGTGGCCGAAGCAAAAAGCATCCTCTCTTCTGCCGGCAAATGCACGATCGATGTATTTGCCGGTCCCACGGAATCGGCCATCATTGCCGATAAAAGTGCTGACTACATGACAGTCGCCGTAGATCTGGTTTCCCAGGCCGAACACGGATATGATTCCCCGGTGTGGCTTTTCACCGATTCAAGGGAACTCGGCGAAAAGGTGCTCGAAGTGATCCCCAAGGTCATTGCCGACATGCCCAATCCTGAAGTGCCGGAAGCCTCCTGGCGGGACTATGGTGAAATCGTCCTCTGTCGTGACAGGAAAGAACTATGCAAGGTCAATGACCAGTATGCCGCCGAACACGTTCAGATCATGGCGGAAGACCTGGACTGGTGGGTCAAACATCTCAACTCATATGGATCCACAAGCGCTACCGGATCCTGGAACAGGGGTTGCGTGAGATCGACGGCATTACCTGCCCCCGGCGGGATCCCCGCGAAAATTACGTGGGCAGTTCCATCCAGTTCTCCCTGGTCGGCCAGAATGAAGCAACGATCAGAAAATTTCTCGCCGAGTGTCTGAAGCGGGGCGTCGAGCTGAAATGGTTCGGCAACAAAGAGCCGGTGGGATTTACCAGCGCCTATGAAAGCTGGCGGTATTTTAGCAACCTGCCCGATCTGAAAAACACCAAACGCATCCTTGCCGTCATGTGCGACATGCGTATCCCCCTGACCTTTACCCTGGATGACTGCCGGCTTATCATCGAGATCATCAAAGACGTTTCAGCAAAAGTACTCAAATAAGGAGAAACCATCATGTCCAAGAAAACAGTTAAAACGGATCGTGCCCCGGCTGCCATCGGCCCTTACTCTCAGGCCGTGGTTTCAGGTGGATTCCTATTTACCTCCGGCCAGCTGCCCATCGACCCGGCAACCGGGAAAATACCTGAAGGCAGCATTGAAGACAAGGCCCACATGGTGTTCAAGAATCTGGAAGCCATCGCCAAGGCAGCCGGAACAAACTTGGACAATGCCGTCAAAACGACTGTCTATCTTGCCGACATCGGCAATTTTCAGGCTGTCAACACCGTCTATGCCCAATACTTCAATGAACCCTACCCCGCACGCAGTGCCTTCCAGGTGGCGGCATTGCCGTTGGGTGCGGATATAGAAGTCGAAGCCATTTTTCAACTTTAATCGAACAATCCATTGGGGAAAGGACAACCGATGAATTTTACCAAATTTCCCAGGAGAAGCTACCTCCAGGGGCCGACCCCCATCGAGAGCATGCCTTCCCTGAGCAAGGCGCTCGGCGGCGATGTCAACCTTTACGTCAAGCGAGACGACCTTCTTCCGGGATCCGGCGGCGGCAATAAAACCAGAAAGCTCGAATTCTGCATTGCCGACGCGCTTGAAAAGGGTGCGGATGCCATCATCACCTGTGGCGCCGTGCAGTCCAATCACGCCAGGCTCACGGCCGCCTGGTCGGCCAAGGAGGGCCTTGACTGCCACCTTATTCTCGAAGAACGCGTCAAAGGGTCTTACAAGGCGGATGCCAGCGGCAACAATTTTCTTTTCGAACTGCTTGACGTAAAGAGCATCGGTGTCGTTGCCGGCGGCTCCGATATGATGGCCGAAATGGGCAAAAAGGCAGATGCGCTCGCGGCTGCCGGCAAGAAGCCGTATATCATTCCTGGCGGCGCCTCCAATGCCATCGGCGCCATGGGTTACGCGGTTTGTGCGGAAGAGACCATGGGACAGCTCAATGCGATGCGTCTTGCCGTCGATCACATGATTGTCCCTTCAGGCTCTGCCGGGACCCACGCCGGAATGGCAGTGGGCATGGCCGGCGTCAACGGGGGAATCCCGATCAGCGGGGTCAATGTTTCCAGGCCGAAAGATGTTCAAGAAGAGATTGTTTACAAGCTATCCCGGGAATTAGCCGAAAAGCTCGGCGTAAAAAGCGGAATTCCCCGTGAAGCGATTGTCTGTTTCGACCAGTACGTCGGGCCTGGCTACTCCCTGCCGACCGACTCCATGGTCGAAGCCGTGAAACTCTTTGCCCGAACCGAGGCCATTCTCCTTGACCCCGTGTATTCCGGCAAAGCGGCCGCAGGGCTGATCGATCTGGTACGTAAGGGACATTTCACCAACGGTTCAAATGTGCTTTTCCTGCACACCGGTGGATCCCCTGCCCTCTATGCCTATATGGACACCTTCCGACAGCGTTAATTGGATGGGTCTTGGGATCCCGATAACGAGAGCCTCTGCTCGCAGAGACGCTCGAGCCCAATCTCTCGGATGGCTGAAAGAAAATGACAGAAACAAAAGAAAAAATCGTTGGCATTTTAGGGGGCATGGGCCCGGAGGCCACGGTCGATCTGATGCAGCGCATCATCCGCCTGACCCCGGCGCTGGACGATGCCGATCATATCCGCTGTATCGTTGACAATAATCCCAAGGTGCCATCCAGGATAAAAGCCATTATCGAGGGGAATGGCGAAGATCCGGGCCCTTGCATGGCTGATATGGGCCGACGGCTCGAAACATGGGGGGCGGATTTCCTGGCGATTGCCTGCAACACCGCCCATTACTACTATGACTCGGTGCAGCAAGCAGTCAACATTCCGGTGATCAACCTGATCGATCTGGTGGCCGGACAGGTGAGCGGCAATTTTCCGAATCAGCGCAAAATCGGGATGCTGGCTTCTCCGGCGGTGGCCATGACCGGGCTTTATACGCAGCGATTCAGCCGGATGGGAATCGAGGATGTATGGCCCGATCCTGATCAGCAGGCACGCCTGTTGAGCGTCATCAAAGCGGTTAAAAAAGGCGACACCGGTCCCACTGTACGGGACCAATACAGGAAAGTGGGAGAAAACCTGATGCATCATGGGGCGGAAACAGCGCTGATTGCCTGTACCGAACTCAGCGCCCTTGGAGGAGATCTTCCTTTGCCGACCCTCGATGCCGCTGAGATTCTGGCAATCGAAATCGTCCAGGTGGCGACCAACCGAAAAATGCTCGTGGATCGCGCGGACCGTGGCCGATAAACCCTGGATCCCAATTGTACAGACCATCCAAAGGAGCTTTCAACTTGGCTGACAATAAATCCTTCATGAAGTCCCTGCAGGCTTATGAGAAGATAAGGGACATGATTCTCAGTGGATTTAAGCTCCCCGGAACCCGTCTGGTGCTGTCTGAACTCGAAACCGAACTGGGCATTGGTCGCGGCCCCATACGAGAAGCGCTTATGCGCCTTGACCGTTCCGGACTGGTTAAAAACATCCCCTACAAGGGTGCGATTGTAGCCGCGCCACCGACCCAAAAAGAAGTCCTTCATATTTATGATCTGCGGGCGGATTTAGAAGCCAAACTCGCTGTCGCGGCCATCGACAACCTGACTGATGCCGATTTTCTCAAGCTTGAAGAACTGCACGCGATGATGGAGGAACTTCCCCAGAACCACTATCAATTGGACAGACAGTTTCACTATGTTATTTTAAATGCAGCCAAACTTCCCCACCTATGCAATATCGCCCAGGCATTGGTTCAATCGGTCGAAAGCGTGTTGAATATCTATCGGCGGGAGAAAGACCACTGCGTCAAGTTTAACAAGCAGCACCAGGCCATTCTGGATGCGCTTAAGAACAAAGATCCTGAAGCCGTAAAAACGACCTTCGAAGTCAATATAAGAAGCGGGCTTGAAATTATTAAAGACACCTATAGCAAATTATTAAATGTTCCTTTCGAGTAGCTTGAACCGCACCTCCACCGGTTGATTGATTTGGTGATTGACGCCTCTGCCGACTATTCACTGAAGCAGCACACCATATAATCCTGTTCGCTGTGTCCCTTTATTGACCGATTGATTCCGGGCTTTTGTCTCTGCAGCTGCCCAACACAGGATTACAAAAAACGTATATTGCCAAAAATGACCTTGACGGCTTCTGATATCTGATGTATCAGATATCAGAAGATTGAACACGTCAAAACACCAATACCAATTAGGAGGGTTGCCCCATGGCGACCATGAAAATGACCACCGAAGAGGCCTTTATCAAAGTTTGTCAAATGCACGGCATCGAACACGCGTTCGGGATCATCGGCTCGGCGTTTATGCCGATATCCGACCTGTTTCCCAAGGCGGGAATCACCTTCTGGGATGTCGGACATGAAGGCAACGCCGGTATGATGGCGGACGGGTTCACCCGCGCCTCGGGCAAGATGTCCATGATGATCGCCCAGAACGGCCCCGGCATCACCAACCTCGTGACGCCGGTCAAAACCGCCTACTGGAACCACACCCCGCTGCTGCTGGTGACCGCCCAGGCCGCCAACCTGACCATGGGCCAGGGCGGCTTCCAGGAAGTGCCCCAGATGGCCGTTTTCGAAGAGATGGTGGCCTACCAGGAAGAGGTGCGGCACCCCTCCCGCATCGCCGAGGTGCTCAACCGGGTCATCATTCAGGCCAAGCGAGCCTCGGCCCCGGCCCAGATCAATATACCCCGAGATTTCTGGACCCAGGTCATCGACATTGAAATGCCCGCCATCGTCGAATTCGAGCGGCCGGCTGGCGGCGAGGAGGCCATCGCCCGTGCGGCCGCGCTTTTGTCCAAGGCCAAATTCCCGGTGATCCTGAACGGCGGCGGCGTGGTCATCGGCGGCGCCATCCAGGACACCATCGCTTTGGCCGAACGACTGGACGCACCGGTCTGCTGCGGCTACCAGCACAATGACGCCTTTCCGGGCAGCCACCCGCTGTTCGCCGGACCGCTGGGTTACAACGGCTCAAAAGCCGGCATGCAATTGATATCCCAGGCGGACGTGGTGCTGGCATTGGGTACCCGCCTGAACCCGTTCTCCACCCTGCCCGGCTACGGCATCGACTACTGGCCGAAAAATGCCGCCGTTATCCAGGTGGACATGAACCCCAACCGCATCGGCCTGACTAAAAAGGTCACCGTCGGTATTGCCGGCGACGTCAAAAAAGTGGCCAACGCCATTTTGGCCCAGCTTTCTGCCACCGCCGGTGGCGAGGGCCGCGACGCACGAAAGGCAGCCATCGCAAAGGCCAAGGCCGACTGGGCCCAGGAACTGGCGACCATGGATCACGAAGAAGACGATCCCGGCACAACCTGGAACCAACGCGCCAAGAACAATGAGCCCGGGAAAATGACGGTCCGCATGGCCTGGCGGGCCATCATGGCGGCGCTGCCGGTCGATGCCATCATCTCTTCGGATATCGGCAACAACTGCGCCATCGGCAATGCCTATCCGACCTTCGAGGAGGGGCGCAAGTATCTGGCGCCGGGCATGTTCGGACCATGCGGCTACGGTTTTCCGGCCATCCTGGGCGCAAAAATCGCCAAACCCGACGTTCCGGTGGTCGGTTTTGCCGGTGACGGCGCTTTCGGGATCTCCATGAATGAAATGACGGCTTGCGGACGCGATGAATGGCCCGCCATCACCATGGTCATCTTCCGCAACTATCAGTGGGGGGCCGAAAAACGCAATACCACTTTATGGTATGATGACAACTTCGTGGGCACCGAGCTTGACACCAAGGTCTCCTACGCCGGCATCGCCAAAGCGTGCGGCATGGAAGGTGTCCAGGCCTCCAGCATGGATGACCTGACCGAAAATCTGAACGCAGCCGTCAAGGCCCAGATGGAAAACGGTACGACCACCTTCATCGAGGTGTTGAACAATAAGGAACTGGGCGAACCCTTCCGCCGCGACGCCATGAAAAAACCGGTTGCCGTAGCGGGTATCGACGCTGCCGACATGCGTCCCCAAAAAGGTGTGTAGGGCCGAAACCACATCAATCGAATGGGATGTTTCATTCGACCACTAATATTCCAGCAAGGAGAAAAAGCATGCAAGCGACCGTCAATTGGAACGCCTACGACACGGAAGAGATGGTTCGTGGCGACCGGGACTACCTGTGGCACCACATCAAGCCCCACAAGGTGTTTCAGTCTGCCGAGCAGATGATCATCGTCGAAGGCAAGGGCCTTCGGGTAACGGACATCCGCGGCAAGGAATACCTCGATGCGACGTCCGGGGGAGTCTGGAGCGTGATGGTGGGCCACGGCAGGGAAAGCATCGCCAAAGCGATCTACGATCAGCTCCTCACCCTGGGCTACTATGCCGGTTCGGTCGGCAACATCCCCACCATCAAATTTGCCGCCAAGCTGATCGAACTGCTGCCCAACCTGGGCAAGGTCTTTTTTTCAAACAGCGGGTCGGAGGCCAATGAAAAGGCCTTCAAAATGGTCCGCCAGTTGTCTCACATCGATCCATCGCGCAAGGGCAAATACAAAATCCTCTTCCGCGATCGGGATTATCACGGCACGACCATCGGCGCCCTGAGCGCCACCGGGCAGCTGCAGCGCAAACAGGACTTCGGCCCCTTTGCCGACGGGTTTTACGAGTTCCCCCACGCGCTGTGCTATCGCTGCCCCTTCGACAACTCCTACCCGGGCTGCGACATCGACTGCGCCCGCAGCCTCGAAGATGTCATCCTCAAGGAAGGGCCGGACACCATCGGCGGCTGCATCGTGGAGCCGATCACCGCCGGCGGCGGCATCATCGTGCCGGTGCCGGAGTATTATCCGATTCTTCAGGAGATCTGCAACCGCTACGGCATCTACCTGATCCTGGACGAGGTGGTCTGCGGGTTCGGCCGCACCGGCAAGTTCTGGGGTTTCGAGCAGTACGATGTGGATCCGGACATGGTCACCATAGCCAAGGGGCTGGCCAGCTCCTACATGCCCCTTTCGGCCACGGTCACCCGCCAGGATATCTATGACAAGTTTCTCTGCGATCCGGCCGACCCCAAAGAGGGCATCAACTATTTCCGCGACATCAGCACCTATGGCGGCTGCGCCGGTGCCACGGTTGCCGCATTGGAGAGCACGCGCATCATCGAAGCGGAAAACCTGGTGGAAAACAGCCGGGTGGTCGGTGCGTATATGCTCGAGAGCCTGCAGGCCCTTTCCGATATGCCGCTGGTAGGCCATGTGCGCGGCAAAGGCCTGTTCTGCGGCCTCGAGCTGGTCAAGGACAAGGCCACCAAACAGCCCATCACCGAAGCGGAAATGGGCCGCATCATGGGTATGGTGGCCGCCGAAGGCGTATTAATCGGCAGGACCAACAGCTCACTGCCGGGCAACAACACGATCATGAATTTTGCACCCGCATTGATCGCCACCCAAGCGGACATCGACGAGATCGTGGCGGCCGTCAAAAAAGCCATTGAAAAGTTTTAACGTTCTTGGACCCTATAGCTGAAGGCAGCAATCGACACAGCCAACTAGCGAGCGTCGGCAACCACTGCAAGGGAGGAAGAAATGAAAGTCGGAATACTCAAAGAGATCAAGACGGAAGAGAACCGCGTGTGCATGACCCCGGCGGGCGTTGAAATCATGAAAATGAACGGGCATGAGATGCTGGTCGAGAAAAATGCCGGTGCCGGCAGCGGCT
>JAGTUY010000328.1 GCA_018224455.1 Desulfosarcina sp. | reverse complement strand
TTGAAACCGGCGACGCCGCTTTCATCGACGATCAGGATATCCCGGTCCTTTACGGCCATTTCCTTGACACTCGTCTGGCCCAGGTCAAGATCGATGATTTCCCGCTCTCCGTTATCCGCCAGGCGAAGCAGTTTGATCTTGTCCTTGACCGCCCAGGGCTCGATCCCCCCGGCTTCCACCAGGGCCTCCTGAACCACAGTCCGGTGTTTGATTGCGTATGCGCCGGGTCGTTTCACTGCACCGTCTACAAAAAAGACGCCGGCCTCAGGAATGAAAAGGACATCGCCGCCGTTGATCTCGATATTTTGTTGAACATTGCCTTTATTGATCAGCTGGTCCAGATCGATCATAACGACCTCGGGTTGCCCCTGGGAACGGCGAGATTTGCGGATCTGAACCATCTGGCCGGCCTTTTCACTCAAACCGCCTCCCAGGGCAATGGTGTCAAGCAGCCTCTGTTTGGTCGGATAATCATACGTGCCGGGATTTTTAAATTGGCCCACCAGCGTGATGCGCTGGCTGATATGCTCTTCAACGAATATGCTGACATGGGGATTCTTGATGTATCGTTGTTGATAAATGGCTTCAATTTTTTCTTCAGCCTCTATGGCGGTCAGGCCTTTTACGTCAACGGTTTCGATCAGCGGGAGGGTAACCAGACCGCGTGAACTGACCCGGACCGTCGTATCGAGTTCCTTGGCCTCGAAAACACTGATTCGCAGCAAATCGCCTTCTCCCAGCAGATAGTCACCCGGATTATTGTTCGTTTGGGCCTGGGAGAGAATCATCTCGTTCATCCGGCTGATTTCGTCTTCTCCCAGGGAATAGTCGACGAGTTGCGGCTCCTCCGCCGGTCTATTGGTGACTGCATTGTCGGTGGAGGCACATGCCCCAAGCAAAAAAATTCCGATCAGCAATGAAAGGACAGGCAACAAGGTCGACCCGAGTGCATGCACAAAGGAAGCGTGCATGGGGTTCGTCTGTCTGGCATCATTCAACGCGGTTACTCCTTTTGTGGCGGGGTATACGTCGCGACATCGTTCTGGCGACTGACATTTTTAACCCCCATCAGGGTGTCGACGGACTCACGGTACCACCACCACCACCACCACCGCCGCCGCCGAGGCCCAGGGCAATGCCTGCGATCGCTACGCCGCCCAATACGCCGTAAACAATTTTTTTGTTTCTCGACATGCCCGGCTCCGATTCCGATGGCTGCTCGGCAGGCGGCGGTTGCTTGGCCGCCGGTTTTTCTTCCTCGGGTAGTCCGATTCCCATATCCGCTTGTGAAAGAATAATCTTTTTGCCGGCTTCAACGGTCATCAGGCCGTTATCGGTGAACACATCCATCGATCCGCCCTCCGCCACCCCAAATTCACTCCGGTTTTCAGTAACGGCCACGTACCCTTTGATCGAGCCATCGCCAAAGGCGGCATTGAGTCGAATGCCTTGGACGCTGATCGGTCCGTCCGGCGTTATGAATGAAAACGAGCGCTTCATCGCCGAGGTTTTGAAATAGACGGTGCCCTCCTTGACGAACAGGTTTCTCTGCCGGCCGGAGGTATTGATCGAAAATACGCTTTGGTCTTCACCCACAAGGTACAAATCGTCCAGCTTGACGGCGCACCTGCCGTCAGCGGAGATGATCGACCCTTCGGGAAGCGGTGCCTCTTTGGTGTAGACACCCACGACTTGATCACCACGATAAAGGGTCACTTTATTGGTCGGATAGATCCTGTCCGCGTCGGCCAAAACGGACACTCCCTGGCTGACCATTAGAAATGCCAATGAGAAGACGACGATTCTGATTTCGATTCTTTTTTCTCTAGAAAAGACCATGACATGAACCTCCTGTATTGTTTTAAACCACGTTTTAAATGGAACCTGTTCAGGTTCTATACGATCATATCCAAGAAAAGAAGCAGCAGTATGAAGATGAAAATCAAGCCGCCTAAATACCAGACCAAAATAGCGGGTCTTCCATCTGCCGGGAAAGACCATGCGGGACGTTCATGCCATCGCGACGGATGTTGCCGGTTGATGTCATAATGATGCCGCAATACCGGATCACGCAGGGTTTGATAGGCATCGCTCAATTCAACAAATTCCCGGCTGCAGCCCTTCAGGTTCGCATTGGCGTCTGGGTGGACCCTGCCCGCTTTGGTGCGAAAGGCCTTTTTGATCTCCTGCGCATCGGCTTTGGATCGAACACCCAGAAGACGGTAGAAATCGACAGAGGCGTCGGAAGATTGCACGATTCCGAGGGCCCTGGCGGCGGGTGCAAGTTTTGCCTTAAGACGGTTCGGGTTCATGCCGTTGTCACGGCAAAAGCGGACAAGGGCGTCGGCGAATTGTGCGTTGGTTTCGGTGCCCGGAGCGACAATTGAACGGCATAACCGCAGATAATCGGCATCCGCGGCGATCAGCATGATCAGTGAAGGGGTGTCGCTGCGCGCATCCACCTGCCGGATAAAGTGGGTGAGTAATTGTGTTTGCTGATTGGGATGGTTTGGCTGTCTTCCCAATGACACCCTAACCCTCCAAGAGTGTTTCTTTACCTTGCTGGTCCAACCCATAGCTGGAATAGGATTGATAGGATTTGTAGTATCCCCCGTAGCCATATTTTCTATTGAAATCGACTTTGTTGACGACACAACCCAAGATCCTGCCGTTGACGTTTGTTATGGACCGCTTGAAATGTCCGATGGCTTCACGGCTCGATTCCCCGATGCTGCTGACCAGGACGATGCCGCCGACGCATTTTGACAGGATCAAGGTGTCGGCAAAACCAATGTGCGGCGGGCCGTCCAGGATGATTCGGTCGTACTGGTCGGTCAGCCTGCTCAGCAGGATTTTAAACCGCTCGGAGGCGAGCAATTCGGCCGGGTTCGGCGGGACCGGTCCGGAAGGGATGATCCCCAGGTTTTTTGTCCGGCTGCTGTACATTTTTAGCTCATCGGTAATCTCGGCCAGAAAACTCGACATGCCATTGCCGTTGACGCGGGTTTTTAGGTCAAACACTTCATGCAGACGGGGTTTGCGCAAGTCGGCATCGATGATCACGGTTTTTTCGCCGGCGGCGGCAAAACTCAAGGCCAGATTGACAGCCAGGGTGGTCTTCCCCTCACTGGGCAATGTGCTGGTAATAAGAAAGCATTTGGAGCGGGTACCGGAACCGGAAAGCTGGACGGAAACACGCGTTGAGCGAATGGCTTCGGAAAAAGGTGACCGTGGATGATGCAGAAACGCATTTTCCAATCCCTGCTTGTCGGGTTTGGCCTGTGGAATCGTACCCAGCAATGGAATTTGAAATCGGTCCGATATCTCACTGGGATTGGTCAACGTATCGGTGAAGTACTCAGCCATGAATGCGCAGCCGATACCACCGAGCAGACCCAGGACGATGGACAGCAGTAAATTGAGTTTGACGTTTGGCTTGACGGCCAAGAGCGGCAGGTCAGCGCGGTTGACGATTTGAATGTTGCTCGAAGAGACACCCGCCATGGATTCGATCTCCTTGGCGCGCTGCAACAGGCTCTGATATATGGCCTTGTTGGTGTCGACTTCGCGGGCCATGATCGAGTACTGGGTGGCGCGATCGTTCAGATCCAAAACCAGCTTCTTCTGGTGCTCGATTCGTTTTTCCATGGCACTGACAATCTTTTGTGCGGATTCATATTCGTTCTCAATGGACAGAAAGATCCCTCTTTCCTGCGCTTCAATCAGGGCCGCGATGCTGTCCATGCGTGCCTTCAGGGTTTTTACCTTGGGATACTCATCGTGGAAGGTCGCTTTCAACTCCTCGTATTCAGCGTTCAGATCGGCGTACTTGTCTCTCAAGCTGGCGATCAGGTCGCTTTCCAACACGCGGGGCAGATTGGCATGGCCGTCCTTGACGGCCTGTTGGTAGATGGCCGTCTTTGAGATCATGTTGGCCTCGGCCGCAGCGAAGGTCGAGTTCAATTCCTCAAGATGGCGGTAAATGCTGTTCACACGGGCATCAAGGGAAACGATCCCGGCATGTTTGGCAAACTCGTTGAGGCGTTCTTCGGCTTTTTCAAGGTTGATTTTGGCCCGATCCATCTGCATCATCAGAAAATCCCGGGCAATGCCGGAGGCATCTAACTTCAACTCCATTTTCCACCGGATGAAATCTTCAACAATCGTGTTGACCACCGATTGGGACAACCGGCGATCCGGTGAGCGAAAGGCCACATCGATCAACATGGATTTCCGGCTGGGAGAGACCGTGAGGTTTTCTGACAGGTATTCGGCCACCTCCTGATGTGTTTCAATATCCTCGGCCACTGCTGGTTGGGCCTGGCCGGGCGATATGCTCATCGCCAAGGCTTTGAACGCACTTCCGATTCGCTCAAACATTCCGGATTGACCGTCATTGAAAACCGTTTTCCGGATAACGGGATGAGCGATTAAGTCGAGTTCGTCGATCACACGGTGGATCATCGCCTTGCTGCGAAGCAACTCGACCTGGGTTTCATAAAACTCCCGCGCCTGGATTTCCGAACCCAATACCTCCTGAAAGTTTGTCACATGCGGGTTTTCCTGACTGACCTCCACAACAGCCGATGCCTCATAGATTCTGGTGACGGCCAGGGTGAATATCAATGTCGACAAAAACACCAGTGTGAGCACCGTCAGGATCAACCACTTTCTGCGCAGGATGACATCGAGATAATCGCGCAATTGGATCTCCTCGGTCTCCTGCCAATCGTAGAACCGCTTCTGAAATTCGTTGGCCGGAAGATGATGGCCAGCTATGTTCGGTAGCATTCGATCTGCGGAGTTGCCTTCGTATCCTGCTTGATCTGGGCCCATCTGTTACCTCTTCAATTGATTTGTAGCCTTCTCCAACCGGAAGTTGTCCAACCACACCGTGCCCCTGATTTTGGAGTCGAACCGCATGCTGGTCCGGCGCCGCAAACGCACCACCGCCGCCCAGTTGTCTGCGGGCACCTCAAAGGAGATGGTTTCCTCTTGCCAGCCATTGGATCCGTTGATCATCGGTCCGGCGCGATAAAGCCCCTGTTTGTCGTAACCGACAATCTCCATAAACGGGCCCTCATCGGTCGTGACTCCGCTGCTTTTCCAGGCATACGTCAGGTGATATTTTTCCTGTGGGTTGACTGCGAAAATCTGGTAGAGATGTTGAAATGAAACATTTTCTTGCCCATCGAATTTGATCCTCAGGGCATATTCTCCCTCGACCGCCTCGTTGTAGACCCTTTTCAGTTCCCAGTTGGCGTCCTTTTCACCCCAGTGACGCCAATCAAAACCCTGGCCGGTAAGGCTGCTTTCGAATCCTGGATTGGTAAGGCCGGCACTGCCGGTGTATTTTTGCCAAATGTCCACCGATGGGGTGATGCGTTTATGGTTCAACAGGAAATGGGCATAATGCAGGGCGATTTCCTTTTCCGGTTCGGAAGCCGCATTCATGGCCTGCCACACCATCAAACTCTCGTCAGTCATTCCCCAGCGCATCAACCAGTCGAGGTAAGCTGCCAAATTTGCCGGCTCCAAAACAGCGATTACAGCTGACGCTTCACCGCCAAGTTGGGTGTGCAGCAGTTGCAGCGCATCCTGAACGAGTACTTTTCTGGACAAGAGATAATTGGTGTTGCTGTAGAGGCGATTTTGCATACCCAGCTCACGGGCAATTAGGATCTGCGGCCACTTCCAGCGAAACACCTGCTCCGTCAAATCGGTAGTGAACGTCAGGATGGCCCTGGCTTTTTCTTCACCGCCCAGCGCAGCCTCGGCTTCAGCCAACCTGAGCCACGCGTCGAGAAAAAGGGCGTCTTGTGAAACGGCCTGCCGGAAAAAGCCAGCGGCCCGCTCCGGTTGCTGCTGCAGCCAGGCGTGCATACCCAGTTCATACTGGGCCTTCGGATAAGCCTTAAGCCGCTGTTCCTCTTCGTCCGAAAAGGCATAGCTTGCCTGCCAAACTGCCCGCTGCGGCCAGTTGAAATAAACCGTCCAGCATCCCAATGCGGCCAAGATAGCGGCTATCAGAATGCGAAGTGGTGTGCGCATCAACTTATCTATCGTTGCCCAAGATTGACGGTGGCTGTTTCAACGTTCCCTCGCCCTTTTGGGGAGAGGGACAGGGTGAGGGGTATTTTTTCAGGTTTTTGTAAGGTGCCACACGCAATCATAGAATTAAAATTAGCATGCCTTCGGCTCTGGCGCCGGTTATAAGATAGGATTCTTT
>JAGTUY010000327.1 GCA_018224455.1 Desulfosarcina sp. | reverse complement strand
CCGGTGGCAAACCGGTCGGAAGGCAGCGCCGGACCGTCGAATGTTAACTGGTTTCCCTTCAGGCTTCGAAGGCGCAAATCGCCGTCCAGGCGAACCGGTTGAAATTCGATACGGGTGAAGATCGCCTTGGGACTCACCGGGCAGTTTTCCTGGCAGACGATGCAGGGGCGGTCCATGGCCCAGGGCAGGCAGCGTCCCCGATCGACAAATGCCATGCCGATGCGCATGGGCCCCCTGGATTCAAAATCACCCTTTCCCAGGCGTTCGTCAATGGAAATCGGCCGGATGGCGGCGGTGGGGCATAGGCTGCCGCAGGCGATGCAGTTGTGCTGGCAGCCGCTGGTGCCCATGCGAAAATTAAGCATCGGGGTCCAAATGCCTTCTATTCCCGCCTGAAAGCCGGCCGGGTGGATCACGTTGGTCGGGCAGACCCGCATGCACTGGCCGCACTTGATGCAGCGCTGGAGGAATTCCTCCTCGGGCAGCGACCCCGGGGGGCGGACGACGGCCGGGTTCCAGGCCTCGCCGGCCATGCCGGCCAGTCGCGCCAGGGGAACGGCGGTTACCCCTGCGGCCAGGATGGCCACCAATTCTCTTTTGGAGATGTCCGGCACGGCAACTTCTCCCGCTGCCGATGGATCAAGGCGATATCCCATCACATCGTGCCGGCAGTCCGCCAGGCAGTTCATGCACAATACGCACTCGGGGGTGCGGATGACGGTCGACGGTTCGCATCCGCCCTCGCAATACCGGTCGCAGTCACCGCAGGCGGTGCAGCCGTCGGCCTTCTGGCCAACCCGCCACAGGGCGTTTTTCCCAAGTATGCCGAACAACGCCCCCAGCGGACAGACAAACCGGCAGTAAAAGCGTGGGATGACCAGGTTCAATAAAACCACCGCCCAGAAGATGGCTCCGATGGCAACCGTGCCTGGGTAGAGCCGGCTGGCCGCAGAGATGGAGATCAACCGTCCGTCCACCAGTGGCAGCAGGGTCAGGTTCACCGATCGGAAAAAAAGCGGGAGGGGGTCAAGCAATCCGGTCTGCAGGGATGCGGCCAGCAGCCGGGAACCGTCGGTAAAGAGACCCAGGATTGCCCAGCCGATGGCCACCACCGCAACGCTGGCCACCCATCGGCCCCCGGATATGGCTCGCAAACGGAGCGCACCCACGCCAAACAAAATCAATACGACCACAATTGCTGCTGCCAGGTAAGGCGATTGGATGGGAACGCCGAGCAATCGGCTGATCAGATCACCGGCTGCTGCACCGAGGAGGAAGACCAGCAGGGTGTATTTGACACCCTGGCCCCGGCGGTAGCGGTTGGCTGCGATCCTCCACGATGCACGGCGGCCCAAATTGGCCAGCCATCCCACGGCCTGGTGCAGGGTCCCGAAGGGGCAGATCCAGCCGCAGAAAAAACGGCCCAGCACGATGGTCAAAACCATGCTTAACAGGCCCCACAGCAGGCCGGCGTAGAGCGTGCCGGTAGCCAGAAGGGTGCCCAGGCCCACCAGCGGGTCCAGTTGAATCAGCCAATTGACCGGCCATCCGCGCAGCTGCCACCACCCTTCACCCAGGGTGGAGACGATGCAAAACCAAAGGAAGAGCAGGAAGAAGAAGATCTGGCTGATGCGTCTGGCGGTGATTATTCTCATGACGCCTGTATCTCTTTCAGATCCAGCGACCGGTAGTCGGCCCTGCCGGCGCCCACGCTTTCGGCTTTGGCGATAAAAGGCAAATCTGCGGCGGTGCGGCCCAGCAGCGTGGCGCCGACAGCATCGGCGGCCACCGGGTCGGTGCTCACGATCAGGGTCCCGGTGGGTTTTAGATCGGAAAGGGATCCCCCGGTGGGTCCGTTGCTCATCATGGACTGCGTGCCGTCCAGCACCACCACCGTAGGTCTGATCATCATGGCCAGTTCCTGGATGATGGTATGGATATCCTGGTGAAAAATGTTGCGACGCCCGCCCAGCAGGCCGTACCAGTTTTTCAGGGTCATGGATGCGCCGCTGCGGTGGTGATCTTTGACCGGGGCTATGCCGATGATGCGGTCCACCCGGGCCAGGGGAGCATACAGAATCGGCCAGTCCCTAATCAGGCGCCCGCCGGAAACGCTGAAGTGCTGGAACAGAGATTCGCGTGGAATCACCACCTCGGCACCGGCCAAGCGGGCCGCTGCTTCGATGCCGGTGAGGGCGAAGCAGGAGGCGGGGTCGTTGATGGGGTTGTCCGTCACGATCACCCGGGAAGCGCCGGCGTCCAGGCACAGCCTTACCACGGCCGCCACCAGGTCCGGGTGGGAGGTGGCACCCAATGCGGGCGGCGAGGCAAAGGCCGCGTTGACCTTGAGCAGAACGCGCTCGCCCGGCTTGACGAAGGCCTTCATGCCGCCCAGGGCGTCGAATGCCTGCCGGACGGCTTCCGTCCGCTCAGTTCCACGGGCGATGCATATCTTCCCGCTCATTTCGGCGATGGAAAAATCGGGGATCTGCACCGTTTCACGGGCATCTGAGCGGGCCAGGGGCGGCTTGCTGTCATAGAATCCGATGCCCAGGGCACCGGCGGCGGCAACGGAAAGCCCGGCGCGGGTGCAGCGCCCGATAAATTGGCGACGGTTGATGGTTGCTTCGGTCATGCCAGAGCCCCTCGGTGATTCCATTTTTCTCTTTGGTTTTTAGCGGTGTCGCAATCGGATGCTGTGCTTCTTCAGGGGATGTATTTTTTTTCGATTCCGATCCCGGTTTATCCCCCCAACCGCTCTAAATGCCTGGCCAACTGCCCGGCAAGGGTCCCGGCCGCCTCCAGGCTGCCGGCTTCGTGAACACCGGCCAGGTAGCGCCCCCTGCTGAAGATGATTTCATAGACGTCGAAAAACTGAACGACGGCTGAACCCTCGACGGGCAGGGGTGCACTGATGGCGCCGGCGCCATAGGATACCAACGTCTGCCGGTATTGTGAGGCCAGTGCGGATGCGGCCTCGGTGGTCTGGCGGTCGGAAACAAATGCGGTCAATCGATTACCGTCGACCAGGTACTCAGCCGTATAGATTCGGTCCAGCTGTTCGTACCCGAAGGCGTTGGCGGTGACCAATTGAAGGCTTTCAGCCTGAAGACCGCCCTCGGGAAACAGACCGATGCCGGGTGCGTTTGCCACCGTGGCACCGCCGTGCGCCTGCACAAAGGCGCGGGCCAGCAGACCGATGGCCTGTTGCAATGCCTCAGAGGCGTCGGTGCCGATGATTTCCAGGTAGAATTGTCCGTGGGCCAGGAACAGGGCATTTTCCGTGCGGTAGGCATTGGTGACGATGCCGGCGGCCTGGGCGTCTTCCCGGCGCTGCATACTGAAAACGGAAAAGGCGTTCTCCGGCGTGGCCATGTCGTAGACGAACACTTCCACCCAGGCCTCGGCGGGTTTTTCCATGCTGAACCGCTGGGTATTCAGGGAAGCGAACCCTGAAGATAGATAGAGGTCCGCGCGGCCGTTGATTTTTTCGTACAGCGTGTCCGAATTGAAGCGTTCCGGAGGAGAAAAGGGGGTCATGCCGGTTCCCGTGGTTTCGATTGGCGACGCTTGATGCGATGCTGAAGGCAGGTTCGGCTGATGGGCTTCCGGCCGAAGGGCGACTACTGCCGGATTGATCTGGAATTGGCGCATGAAAACACCGATTGCCACGATCAATAAAATGGTTATGAGCGCCACGGAAAGGCGGGTTTCAACCTTTCCCGGTTTTTTATCCACAGCCGTTTTCATTGCCGTCACCGCAATGGGTTGATGGGAGTTGATGATCCATCGTGTCATTGAACAATAGAGTGATCCCGGGGCGATTTGTCAACCGTAATCCGGGTATGGTGCCATCTGCCATGTGTTGATCGGACTGAGCACGGACTTTCACCATTTCAGCAAGGTGCCGAATCGTGGAGCGCCATGAAAAAACCCTTTGGCGCTCCTCTATCAATCCGTGGTTACAAAAAACCGCTTGTTCAATTTATCAAGAGGCGGTTGATTTTGGTCGACAGCTCGGAAATGGTGAACGGTTTTTGGATAAAATCATCCGCACCGTCTGCAAGAAAATTCCAATCCGAACTGGCCAAGGCGTATCCGCTGCAAATAACCACTTTCAAGTCGGGGTGATGGTCCTTGATATATTCCAAAACATCGGCCCCGTTCATATCGGGTAGTTTGATATCCAGCAGGACCAGGCCTATTTCGGCGGCGCCTGATTGGAGCAATTCAAGCGCTTCTTTTCCAGTTGCACAGGTCAGCGCGTGATAGCCGAGTTTATCTAACATTGAACGGCCGACCTTCAGAACGATCGGTTCGTCATCCACAATCAGGATCGTGCCACCGCCGCGCACCACATCGGGTAAAGCTGTTTTTTCCTCAGCGGCGGTTGCGTTGGTTCTGGTTGCCGGTAAATAGACGCTCACGGTCGTCCCTTGCGACAGCCTTGAATCGATGGTAATGTCGCCGCCGTGATTTTTAACGATCCCATATACCGCTGCCATGCCCAACCCTCTACCTTGCATTTTTGTGGTAAAAAACGGCTCAAATATCCGCGTTCTGGTCTCTGCATCCATTCCCTTGCCTTCATCCTTAACGGTTAAACACACATAAGGACCATGAGCCAACGTCAAAGGGGTATCATGCGAGTTGGCTTCAATCGTTGTATTGCGGGCCTCGAGACGAATACGTCCCTTCCCGTCCATCGCTTCTGATGCATTGGCCAAAAGAGCAGAAAGCACCATCTGGAGTTGAATGGGATCGCACTCTATCGAAGCACATCCGGTGGGCACATCCGTTTCCAATCTTACCGTCGGGTTAATGGCATGCATGGTCAGCGGCAATGCATGCTTGAGAAATTCATCGATGGTTAGCGTCTGGGCCTGATATTTACCGCCCCGTGCGTAGGCGAGCAATTGATTGGTCAGCGCAGCCATACGCTGGGCCGCCGATTTGATCGATTTTATATAATCGAGGTAGCGGGGGTCATCGGTCATCTCCATGACCATGAGTTCCAGGTTCCCTGTGATGCCAACCAAGGCATTATTAAACTCATGGGCGACGCCACCCGCAAGGGAGGCGATGGCCTTGAATATCTGGTCCTGCTGCAATTTTTCTTCTATCGCTTTGCAATCTGTATGATCATAGACAATGGCCTGAATCGCTGCCGGTGAGCCGGTGTGATCACAGACATTTTGGATGAATTCCTTGATCCACCTGACCTGACCATCCTTTTGAAGGATGCGGTACTCTCTTGCGGTCGCAAAGTGGGGCACGGTCCGGAGGCGTTTGCTGACTTCGGCGATTGAGGCAACATCGTCAGGGTGAACGAGCTGTTTCAATTGAATTCGCCGCTCCACAAAATCAGCTTCGGTGTAACCGGTAATGGCCTTCACGGAACCATTGACGAATTCAACACCCTCAACCAGCGAGCAACGGAAGGCGATGCCATTGAATTGATTCATGAACGATCGATAGCGGGCTTCACTTTCCTGCAAGGCCGTCTCTACCCGAACCCGTTCGGTGATGTTGGTGTGGGTTCCGATCATCCGACAGACCTTGCCGCCTTCATCGAACATGACTGTACCGCGTGCCAGAAACCAGAGCGTGTCTCCGGTTTTATGGATCATGCGATGATTGATTTCATATGTTTTGGATTCGCAATCCTGATGATGTTTGGCAATATTCAGAATGTCATCAACGTCGTCTGGGTGCACAAATTTGATCCACGCTTCAATATGGCTATCGATCTCATGTGCATCATAACCGAGCATCCGTTTCAATCCGGGGTCAATAAAAAGTTCATTGGTTGCCGTATTCCAATCCCAAACACTCACCTGTCCGGCGCTGGCCGCCAGTTCGTAGCGCTGCTTGGTCTGCTGTATGATGGCTTCCGCCTGCTTGGATTCCGTAATGTCTCTGACCGCGCCAATAACAGATACCACGCGGTTTTTCTGGTGATCCCACACCGGGTGGCTGAAGTCTCTAATCCAGCGTTCGCCACCTTCTCGCGTAAAAATTCGGTATTCGGAAATATTGCGCTGGTTGGATCGGATTCGGCGCTTGGCTGATTCGATAATGGATTTGTCTTCCGGGTGGATCAGACGAGCCCAGTCCCTCTCGGTTTTTATTGCTTCTCCGGTGTAACCGGTTATCTTCTCAAACGCGCCATCAATCCATTCCACCTCAAAAGAATCGTCGGTGGTCATGGACAGCGAATAAAAATAATCAGACGTAATGGTCGCAATGGTGCGAAATCGTTTCTCACTTTGAACCAGCGCCGCCTGCACCTG
>JAGTUY010000326.1 GCA_018224455.1 Desulfosarcina sp. | reverse complement strand
GTAATGGACAGAAAATAGGAGACCGCCAGGGCGATGATCAGCGTGGAAACCAAGGGCCGGAAGATCTGCTGGGGGAAATCGCCGGCGAAGAGCAGGGGGAAGAGGATTATCGCCGTGGCCAGGGTGCCGGCGAAAACCGGTGCGATGACCTCCTTGGTGCCGGCGATGATGGCCGTATTCAGGTCCTGTTTGAGTTCCACGAGGTGGCGCTCGATGTTCTCCAGTACCACCACCGCATCATCCACCAGCAATCCCAGGGCCAGGATGATGGCGGTGTAGACGACCATGTTCAGTTCTCCGCCGGCCATCCAGATGATGGCCAGCGTGGCGAAAAACACCATGGGTATGGAGGCCAGGGCCGCGGCCACCGCCCTCAGGTTGCCCAGAAAGAGCAGGATGACCAGCAGGGTGAAGATGATGGCCTCGCGCAGGGCGTCGAGCATGTTGGTGTTGGCGGTCTCGATCAGGTTGCGCTGGGTGTCGGCCAGTTCGAAATGGATGTTGGGGTAGCGCGGTTTCAGCTTTTTCACGACTGCCCGCCCGGCCTTGCTGGTGGACAGCACCGATCCGCCCGGGGCACGCTGTACAGCCAGGGCGATGGCGGCCGTTCCGTTGCCCTCGTACCCGGAAAAGCGCTTCTGGTGCTCCCACTTGATGTCGGCGATATCGTCCAATCGTACGTTGGGCGCCACGGGCAGCAGGCGCAGGTCCTCGACGCGGACTTTTTCGCCGTAAATCGTCATCGTATAAAAGGATTCGGCCTCCTTGCTGAAGCCGATGGGGACGTCCCGGTCCAGGGCACGCACGGTGGCGCTGATTTTATCCAGGCTCAGTCCATAGGCCTTGGCCTTGAACGGGTCCACGTTGATGCTGATCGCACTCTGGTATCCGCCGAAAATCTCTACATTGCCGACCTGCGGGTTGCGCAAGAGGGCGGGCTTGATGTCGCTTTCGGCTATTTTGCGCACATCGTCCAGGGTCAGGCCGCCCCCGGCCGGCGACAGGGCGAAGACATCCACCGGCAGCACGTGCGCGCCGGCCGTGAAAGTTGACGGATTGACTTCCGGGGGCAGCTTGCCGCGCACCTTGTTGAGAGCATTGTTGACATCCACGCCCGCCGGATCGAGTCCCTTGGCGTACTCGAATTCGGCCGTGACGATGGACATGCCGGCGATGTTGACCGAACTGACCTGCCGGATCAACGACAAGGCGGCGATCTCCTCCTCGATAGGTTTGGAGACCGTGGCGGCCACGACGTTGGGGGTGGCCCCCGGAACCTGGCTGACAACGATGATGGTCGGCCGGTCACTGTCCGGAAAGAGATTTTTGGGCATCGTGATCAGGCCATAGACGCCCATTATGAAAAAGCCGGCGATCAGGCTGTAAAGCAGGTAGGGGCGCTTGTGAAAGAAATCGAACATGGACGGACCTCCTACAAGTTGCTCGCGGTCACGGGAACACCGGTGGCCACGCGCAGCAAGATATCCGGTTTGGCCACAATCACCTTACGACCAGCCAGATCTCGATCGATGATCACGCCTTCAATGCCGCGTGCCCTGATCGTAACATTCAATCGCTGCGCCTTACCATCGGAAGCCAGTACAAAGACCGAGGAAGAGCCGTTCATGGTCAGCAAGGCATCGATGGGAACCAGCACATCCTCGCCTGTAAAGACCACCACATTCACATTGACGAACTGCCCCTCGACCAGCCCGATGTTTTGCGGCAGCGGCGCCACGTACTGCACCAGCCCGGTTTCTCCGGTTTGGTCCTTGGATGTCAGCAGCAAGGCCTGGCCCGCCACCATCACTTCGTCGGCGCGCAGCGTATCGGGCAGGGAAAGGTTCAGGTAAAGCCCGATTCTTGATGAAATCCTCAGCAGCGGTTTGCCCGGCGTGGCCAGATCGCCGGGCCGGACCAGGATCTGGCTCATCGTGCCGTCGATAGGCGCAACGAGCGTGGCGTAATTCATCAGCGAATCGATTTCCCGCATGGAGGCACCCAGTGTTTCCATGCTTTTCTGCAGCGTCTCGATGCTGTTGCGGACCGCTGTCAGGCCCGCTTTCAGTTTGGCGATCTCAGCTTCTTCCCGGCTGTACTGTTCGGGCGACGCCCCTTTGATGTCGAGCAGTTCCTTGGTGCGGGCGTGAGCCTCCTGGGTGCTTTTCAGGGACATTTCCAGGGCGTCGACTTCGGCTTTCTTGGCTTCGACCTGAAAGGCGATACCCTGGCGCTGAAGCGTGACGCCCTGTTTTTTCGCTACCAGATCCGTGGCATCGATGCGGGCAAGAATTTCTCCTTTTTTGACGGCATCGCCTTCCTGTTTAAGAACATCCATGACCTGGCCACTGATTCGGGTGGAAAGTACGGCGGAAATGTCCGAAGCCACAACGCCCATGGCCGGTAGCGTCAGGGTGACCGGTTGATTTTTGAGGTCTATCGTGGCAACGACGGCGGGCATGACCGGTGCCGGCGCGGCCTGGGCAAGGTCGGCCTTGCGTTTTTTAAGCAGGAGCAATCCGGCGGCGACAATAAGGACAATAACCAGAATCAACACAACGTG
>JAGTUY010000325.1 GCA_018224455.1 Desulfosarcina sp. | reverse complement strand
CTTGCCGAGCGCTTGTGGACCGAGAGCATATCCCGGAGTGCGCTTTCCCTGGTGACCAGCGACAGCGTGCTGGCCTACGCCGGCGAGGATTTCGAACTGGTGATGATTCACCTGATGTCCGCCATCGGCTACCTGCAGACCGGCCAGCCTGAAGAAGCCCTGGTGGAGGCCCGGCGGTTGGATACGCTGCTGGCGGTTTTCAACGAAAAATACGAGAAGAAGAATGTTTACCGGGAAGACGCGTTTGCCCGCTACCTGAGCGGCATCCTCCACGAGGCGGACGGCGCCTGGGACGAGGCCTTTATCGACTACCGCCGGGCCGTTGAGGTCTACCGGGAGGATTACCGGGCATACGGCACGGCCCTGCCGGAAATGCTGCTAACGGACCTGGTGTGGGCGGCATCGGCCGCTGACCGTATGGCGGACATCCAGGGCCTGGTTTCCGCTGACCGCATCGCTCGGCTGCGCAGGTTCGGCGAAACATCGGACCACGGCAAGGTGGTCTTGATTACCTTTGCCGGATACGCACCCCAGAAGGTGCAGGACATGGTGGTAATTCCGACCTCCCATGGTCCCGTCGGCGTGGCCTTCCCGCGAATGGTGGTCACGCCGCCCCGCTGCAGCCAGGGCCGCCTGAATCTTTATGGCGGGGGTCAATACCTTGAGTCGGATCTGGTGCTGGTGGAAGACATCAACCGTATCGCCGTCAAGAACCTCGATGACCGCAAGGGACGCATCCTGGCCAAGGCGATCGCCAGAGCCGTGGCCAAACAGGTGGCCATTCACGGCATAGCCCGGTCCAGAGACAACCGCAACGATCAGCGGACCATCGAGGCGATCCTGAATCTGGTCAATATCCTTCTGGTGGAACGGGCAGACACCCGCAGTTGGCGGACCCTGCCCGGCCGGATTTACATGACCCGGGTGCATGTCCCCGCCGGTGATTATACGGTCGAGCTTCAGGCCTGCGGCGGAACCTGGGCCGATTTCGGTCCCCTGTTGGTGGAACCGGGAACCACCCGGTACCTGTTCCGAGACCTTCGCTACCCGGTTTCGGCAAGCATTGAGGCAAAAAAATAACCGCGCTGGGGTCCCTGCCGTTATGCTGTGATCGCAGCCGCCCATGGAGAAAGCTGATGAAACGACCGCATTGGATAGTCCTTACCCTGGTTGTGCTGATGGCCGTTGGTTGTGCGGGATCGAAACCTGCCGGGGAAATGCCGGTGGACGACCCGTTTCCCGACGACCGTTTCCTGACGGCCGAGGCTGTCGGGGCCACCGAAGGGGAGGCCAAACGGGCGGCCATGGCCGAGTTGGCCGCTATCTTCGAGTCCCGGGTCTATGCCCGGACCGTCCAGCAGGCCATCTCCTGGATGGGGGAGGGCCTGCCGGAGCAGTTTGACCGGCAGGTGGAACAGACCGTTCGCATCGATACAGACGTTCAGTTGGAAGGCGCCCGCATCGGAAGGGTCGAACCGGATGACGCCGCCGGCGGGTTCCGGGCCCTTGCTGTGCTGGACCGCCGGCAGGCGGTGGGTCGGTGGCAGCGGGAACTGATGGAGACCCAGATGGCCATTGACGGTCAGGTGGAAGCCCTCGTCGGGGTCAAGGGACGGCTCTCGCGGCTGGCGGCCCTGAACCGCATCACCGCACTGATGGTTCGCCAGGCAGCCATCGAGAGCCGGCTCTCCGTTCTGGGGCGCCTGGTGCCGCCCGGCCTCGACGATCGCGCCGACATTATCGGCCAGCGTGAACGGATGGCCCGCGACGTCTCCCTGTATATTCAATTGGACGGCAATCCGGCGCCGCCTTTCACCCGGCGGCTCAATGCCCTGCTGTCCGGTGATGGGTACAGGCTCACCCCATACCGGGATGAAGCTGCCGGCCTGATCACCGGTACCATCCGTGTGCAGCCCCTGGACCTGGGCAATCCGGAGGTACGATTCATCAGAGCCATGGCCGACGTTCAACTGGTGGACATGGACACCGACACGCAGCTTGCCGCATTCGATGAAAGCGTGAGGAAAGGTCACGTGGATGAAGGCGAAGCGGCCCGCCGGGCCGTGGAGGGCGTCGCGGAACAGGTCGAAAACAAGCTTTTGCATACCTTGAGTACCTTGGGTGTGGCGACCGAATGACCACCGGGTCAACAGTGGCGACAACCCAAATCAAATCTATTTTGCAGGAGGCATCATGAAACGAACACTGATCGTCCTGACCATGCTATCCCTGGCCCTGATGCTGGTTCTGGCAGGCTGCGGCAAGAAGGTGAAAAAGATCGACAATGAGCGTTTCGAAAAAGAGTACGAGTATGCCCCGGATTGGGTGCTGGCCCAATACAGCGGCGAAAAATTTTCGGCCGTGGGATCAGCCCGCATCGGCAAGGGCGGCATCCAATTTGCCCGCACCGAGGCACTGTCCAACGCCCGCAGTGAACTGGCCCGGCAGGTGTCGGTCAAGGTCCGAGGACTGGTGAACACCTTTGCCCAGCAGACGGGCATCGGCGACGACCAGACCATGGATGCCTTTTCCAAGCAGGTGTCCAAACTGGTCACCGATGAGACGCTGTCCGGTTCCCGCGAAAAGGACACCTGGATTTCCCCCAGCGAAGATATCTATGTGCTGGCTGTACTGGAAACCGTGGCGGTTAAGGAGAGCGTCCGCCGGCAGGTGATCTCCGGCTATCAGCAGGACAGCGCCAAATGGCAGGAGTTCAAAGCCAAAAACGGCAACGCGGAACTGGACGCAGAGATCGAAAAAGCGTTCGGCAAGGGACCATAAAAGGCCACATGTCAACCCCCAAACCCATCTGGTACACCCTGCTGCCCGCGCACCGGTGGTTGTTTGAAGGCATGCTGCGCGCAGTTGCCGGAAAGACCGGTCTTCCTATAATCAATGGCCCCGAAAATACTCCTTTGGCATCATCCATCGAATGCCGCCTGTAATTTCACACCGTCTTTGGCGGCGTGGGGAAGATATTGAGCAGCCTGCACTGGTTCAGGCGCCGCTGGATCCGAAACCCGAGTTTGGTATGCATGCGGATGGATGCATGCCAGTTGCTGTACATGCCCGCAATCATATGACTGCCGCCCTGATCGCGAACAGCCGCCATCAGCGACCCCAACAATACCGAACCGATGCCGCGTCCGGCAAACTGCGGATGGACGAAAATATAAACCAGGTAGGACCATCCGGGAGGCAGCTTCAGGGTATACCACAGCGCGAGGCTGAAATCGGAGAAGGTGACCCAGGCAAAGGCGCAGATGCGCCCGTCGTGCTCCAGAACCAGGCAGCGATCCCCTTTGTCCAGCGAGGCTTCCATGAAATCGGTCTCCTTCACGAACCCCTGCAGGGCATTGATCGTCATCAGATCAGCCTTGTCGGCCCATCGCATGTGCAGTTCAACCGGCATGCCGCCGGTCTCAATCGGATCCTGCAGATCCCTGACCAGTTCAAGCCACTCCTCGCAGGTCTGCATCTTTTTGGCGAGTTGTCTGACGGATTCCCTGAACGGCATGGCGGAGCATCCTTCTTTTCGGTCAACTCTTGAAATAGGCGATCCAGCGAGACAAGGTGCCCCTGAAGCGGTCCATTCTGGAAGGGACGGTCGGGGCGCTGCCGGTTGACGACAAGGCCAGGCATTGCCAGTATTTTTGATGCATGCGTTTGACCCGCCAAAGGACATAGGCAATTTTTTTTGGGTCGGCCGATGCCATCATGCCGTAGATATCGGTCGTGCGCCGACCAACCATCTCGCTAAGGACCTCGCGCACCGAATCCCTGAGCGCCTCCAGATTATATCCACCTTCCAGCGTCATCACCAGTTTGCCTTCACAGCACTGCTCGGCGATGTCCAGAAGCACGCGCGTCAAGCCGGCAAAACCTGCCGGGGTCACCTTCATACCCCCGAGGGGGTCGTTGAAATGGATATCGAAACCGGCGCTCACCAGAACAAGATCCGGCCGGAACGCCAGGGCGATCGGCTTTAACAGGCGTTCGAAAATCATTAGATAATCCCCGTCGCCGAAGCCGGGCAGAAGCGGGACATTCACGGTATAGCCTTTGCCCTTGCCTTTGCCGATCTCGCGCAGGCTGCCGCTGTGGGGATAGGTAAACGCCTGGTGGGTTGAGAAAAAGAGCACCGAGGGGTCGTCTTCGAAGCAGTGCTGGGTGCCGTTGCCGTGATGCAGGTCCCAATCCACGACCAGGATGCGCGTCAATCCCAGTTTGCTTTGGGCGAAGTGGGCGGCGATGGCCACATTGTTGTACAGGCAGAATCCCCTGGCCGCCGCCTGTTCGGCATGGTGTCCGGGAGGGCGGACCAGGGCGAAGGCATTGTCCACGAGCCCGGCATGGACCTCTTCGATGGCCTGGCACAGTCCCCCAGCCGCCAGTTGGGCCGCTTCGTTGGATAATGAAGACGTGCGGGTGTCCTCGTCCAGGTAAACGGGCCCGCGCCCTGACGTGGCTTCCAGGCGTCTGATGTAATCCGCTGAATGGACGCGCTCAAGCTCCTCTTTTTCAGCCATTCTCGGTGAGATGTCCTTAAAACAGCCGCTCAGGTCCGGCTCCAGAAGCAGGGCATTGAGCACGTCCAACCGTTCAGGGCATTCCGGTTCACCCGGTCCCATGCAGTGTCCGGCGTAGCGCGGATCTTTGAGGATGCCGGTTCGTTTTCTCTCCACCGGCCCGCTTTTAATTCTTTCGATTCCCGTAGCCGCCTCAAATTCAATCATGGTGCAATCGTCTCGACGTGGATAGACTCGACATGGGCATGCATATCCAGCCAGGTTTTAAATATTGGAACCCGGATTTCGTCACCTCGGTTCAAAATATGAGGTTAAAATAGGGACAGCAGGGCAAGCATGTCAATGGCGGATGCCCCGGCAAGGAGAAAGACGAAGGCCGTGAACGACTCGGTGGGGTTCGTTTTCGTAGGATAGCCATTTCGTAACTGGCGGGTTCTTAAAAATTTTCCACTGGCCTGAAGTGGGTCTTTGCCAATGATTGACATGAGTCACCGTCGTGGTTTAATCTCCAAACATGGCAACACGTCAAAATTGTCAGATATCTTCATCGAATGTCGCATCATTGCCGCCAACCCGGAATGCCGCCTGACCGCTCTATTAAACATGGTCCTGACAACGAACTAACGCCAGAACTGGGTTTATTCTGACTGAAAATCCGGCAAACGGAAAATGAGAAAGGAGTTTATCATGGAGCGTCAATATCTCGAACTTTTCAAACAGTTGATCCGTCAAAAAACCACCCATGAGCCTCAACACATGTCGGAACATGATCGCTGCCGGGATCTTTTAATCGCTGAAGCGGAAAAGCGTGGCCTGAAGACGAGAATAATCGCTTCCGATCCCTACCCCTCTTTGCTTGCCGGACTGGATGTTGAAGCCCTGAACCCCGCTCTGATGCTGTCGTGCCATTTGGATGTGGTTCAGGCCCAAGAAGAACAGTTTGAACCCCGCATAGAAGGGAGCAGGATGATGGGGCGAGGCACCAGTGACATGAAATTTGCCGTTCCGGTGTTCTTCAATGTGTGGGATCGCCTCAAGTCTGGCCAGGATAAAATTCTCCTTTCGTTTACCTTTGATGAGGAAATCGGTGGCAACAAAGGGATCGGTTATCTGCTGAATGAAGTCGGGCTGAGGCCGGCAGTGTGCTTTCTGCCGGATGGCGGCGATAATTTTCAGATTGAAGCGGAAGAAAAAGGCGTCTTCCATTTTGATGTAAAAACCGCCGGTAAATCGGCCCATGGATCCAGACCGTGGCTGGGCGAGAATGCCATTGATCAGATGGTTTCGATCTATTCTGATTTGCGCAAGGAATTTCCTTTTGTCTACGGTCCTGAAGTATGGACCCACACCTTGAATGCCGGAAAAATAGTGGCCGGCGATGCGGCCAATAAAGTGCCTGATGCCTGTGAAGCCAGCTTTGATTTGCGCTTTATCGAAGGCCATACGGCGGAGGAAATAAAGGCTGTGGTGCGGAGCATTGTAGGCCAGCGGGGGGCATTTGAGCCGCGGGTTCTGGGAGACAATTTTTACCTGGATATGGATCTTTGGTGCAGCCGCATGTTTCAAAAGGCCGCCGAGCGCCACCTCTCCCATCCCATGCCGATTTATCGCAGCGAAGGCGCTTCAGACGCCCGCTTTTTTACCCCTTACCATATACCGGTGATCATTTCCAAGCCGGTTTGCGCAGGGCATCACTCCGATCATGAATGGATAGATCTGGAAAGCATCTCCACTTACACCAATATCCTTTTTGATTTTGTCGAGCAGATTAATAAGGAGGAAAGGTATAAGTGATATGAAACATTTACCCAGTATTGAGCAGGCCCTTGAAACGTTGCAGGAGATAGAAAAAAAGTTTGGCGAAGGGACACGCATTGCGCAAACTCGGCAGGCGCTGAAAAAAAACGAACATGTCGCCAGAAATGAAGCGGTGGTGGCGGGCTACTACCAAAGCCTTGCCGACAAAGGACTGTTTGTACCTATTTACGGGGCGGGGGACCTTCCCTGGGCCCTTCCCCTCCATATGCCGCCATACCTTATCGAGATCCTCTGGGCAACCTCCCGCGTGCTTTATGCCCTGGCCCGCAGGCATCTCGCGGCCGAAGGCCCGGACTACCTGATAAAACGGGTTCCGGATGGATGGATTACCGAGGAAATGGCCGACATCCTGCACCGCTATTACCTGTCCGTAGAACCGGACCTTGCCTTTGATGTGCTGGTATACGGTGCCAACTCCGAGCGAGGCATGGACTTTGACGAATTTAAAGCCTCCGGTGATCATCTCTATGCCAAAATACTCGAGGCCCAGAGCGTGGACACCTACTATGGTTGGCTCAGAGAATGCGTCCGATCTGCGCGAAACACCGGCGCATACGATGGGTCCGTATTTACCCGGGTCAAAAAGGATCATCGCCCACTTACCGATGCAGAACTGGATGAGCAGGTCCTGGCCACCTATATCCACGGATCGGAGGATCATCGCGACCGGATTCTCTTCCTGGAGATCGATCCCCGCAACCAGCCCAGTTTTCAGAATCTGGCCCTATTGGCGAAATTTATGAGCCAGGGCGATTCCTCCCAAGAGCCGCTGATTCTCGATCCCCAGGATCTGTTTTTCAAAGGCGACCAGCTCTGCTACCGTCGGGAGGGGAAAACGGGATCAACGAATAAAGTCATTTCCAGGCTGGTGGACGCGGATTTTCAGGCGTATCTGAAAAAGATGAAAGCCGAAGGAAGGCCTGAGGTCATCGAATGTCTGCGGCGACTGTATGCAACGCCGGCCCTTTGGCCGGATCTGTCGAAGCATATCGCCGGCTTTTACCTGATCGACAAAAGTGCTATCACCGACCTGTGTATGCTGGAAGGTGTGGGTGTCGCACCGCAGACCCAGCGCATCACCCCCAGTTTGCTGGAATCGTTCCGCAAGGATCCGGGCCAGTTGAAGCAGTTGGCCGTCAAACCGCTGCACGGGATGAGTTCCAAAGGGGTGTTCGTCAGCCCCGATCTGGCCGTGGTGGAAAAGTATTGTTCCGAAGCGCCTATGCTGGCCCAGGAACTGTTCTGGGCCACACCGGTGATGCCCAATATCAATGCAGAGTTGACGGATCCCGACGCCTTGGCGGGATTCTGCTCCGAAACCCGGTTGGTCTTCCATGCGGGTTCGCCGGCCGTCTTCGATTCACCCAATGCCGCCCGATGCATCCTGGCCCTTAGCCGCACCCACTACACGAGCAGAGATCCGGCCCGGAAAATAAAAAACGATGCTGCCGGGCGAGGATGGTTCTCCAACATGGGAGCCATCTTGGCGGTCAAAACTGAATTGGGAATGACCGACAAGCGCGCGGCCGGACTGGGAATGGCCCCGATTTGCTGGCTTGATTACGACAACGACGTATTCCATTTGGCTTGAAAATGAACGTAAAAACCTTTGACCTTGTCCAGACCTGTTGTGAAACGACCCATCATGGCGCCCAAATTGGGACAAACATTCAACCCAATTTAAGCCCGGAGAAAAGCGCCGATCTGATCGGTACCCTCGATCATTTTCCACGTGTGCCGTCCCAATTCATCAATCCCCGCAATGTCGACGTCTGGCTGCCAGCAGATTACGATGACGGCCATGCCAACGGGTATGCAGTCCTTTATATGCATGACGGCCAGAACCTGTTTGAGCCTCAAAAATCCTACATCGGTGTTGATTGGGGCATGGATCAGACCATGGCCGTCCTTTTTCAGAAAAAGCAAATTCGACCGACCATCGTGGTCGGTATCTGGAACACCCCGCAAAGATTGTTTGAATACCTGCCTCAAAAGCCCTTTTGCGACTATCAGTCTCAACAGTCGAGAAGCCGGGTGATAAAGCGTTACGGGGGGGTGCCGGTTTCCGACCAATACCTTCGCTTTTTGGTCAACGAACTCAAACCCTTTGTTGATCGCCGCTATCGCACCCGCCCGGAGCGGGAGTGCACCTTTTTGATGGGGTCGAGCATGGGAGGATTGATATCGTTGTATGGGATTTGTGAATATCCGCGTATATTCGGTGGCGCCGGCTCTCTTTCAACCCACTGGCCCATTGCACACCGGTCTTTCGGTAATTATCTGAAGGCACGGCTTCCCGAACCGGGAACCCATAAAATTTATCTGGACTACGGTGACGAAGCCAATAGTGCCGGTTACCTGGGCAACCAGAAGCGTGTGGAGCATATCATCAGGCAGAACGGCTATACGTTCGGATCAGACTGGCTCGCCAACTGGTACGCCGGCGATCCACACTCCGAAACGGCCTGGCGGTCCCGGGTCCACGTGCCGTTGCGGTTTCTGCTGAAAGATAACCCATGAAAGTAAAAGCTACAGCTACTGCGGGCCTTGAGATCATGTTTTTGGCAAGGCTTGAGGGAGGAAGCCGTATAAGCATACTGCGACGACCGATAACACAGTCCAAAAACATTATCTTGTCGCCCATAAACCAAAGGAGTTGCTCGTGTATCTAAAACCGACCGCCTTGATTTACAGTTCTCACAACCGCTGTGATTACCTGCACCGAGATTGGATCGTCCAGCGTGCCTTGGAGCATCCCCACAACAAAAGCGTATTGTACCTGCCTTTTGGCATGGAAAGCCGCGACTCTCAGGAGTTTTCATGGGGCACCTTCAAATGGTATTTCGACCAATTCACCCCCTATGGCCTCAATCCCATGGTCTTCTTCTGGAGCGACGACCTGTCGCGCCAGGATGCCGAGCGCTTTTTCAATATGGTCGACCATGCCGAAGTCGTCATTCTGGGCGGCGGCGAAGTGGATATCGGTTTCGAACGCTACGATGCCATGGGCGGTTATTTCTTCGGTGATTATGATCGGTTCAGGAACGCGCTTCAACAGCGTCAGAACGCCGGCAAATTGACGGTGGGGTTTTCGGCCGGGGCCGCGCAACTCGCAGATGTGTGTACGCAAGACAACTACCATCGCTGCTACGCTTTGATCCACAATATCACCACCACCTTGCACCATGAATGGCGCCGGGAGGCGGAACTGTACCACTTGGCACAACGGTTTAAGGGACACCTGGCCTTCGGCCTGCCCAACGATTCCGGCATCGCTTCCAACCAGGGTTTTCTCGCCTCGGGCAACAAATGGCAGGTATTGCAGTTTGTCATCGACAATTCCTGGGATTTTCCGGAAGACCATTTCCACATCAAGACCCGCCAGGGAATGGGCATCGAACACATTTATCACGACGGTCGAAAATGGACCTTTAACGGCGGAGATGTGCTGATCAGGATCTTTTCACCGGACTACAGCTATCAGGGCACCTGGATCATTGGGCCCGACCATCCGACGGTGATTGACTATTGGAGCCAGTCCCCTTCCAGGTTTGCCAACATCGACCATATCATGGCCGAGCACTAGCAATGACAATTCAAAGCATGGGGGTTGAAGATGACAAGAAAAATCGGAATTCTGAGAGGCCGGGAAGATAATTTCCCCAATGCGCTGGTGGAAGCCATTAACCATAAAGGAAATGGTGACGTCGTGGCCGAATTGGCAATCATGGGTGCCGGGCGTCTTGGCGAACCCCCGGCCTACGATTTGATTTACGACCGCATTTCTCATGATTACCCCTATTATCGGTACCTGCTCAAAGCCGCAGTCGCACACGGCACCTATGTGATCCCCAACCCCCTGCTGTGGAGCGCGGATGATAAATACCTGGGGTTTACCGTGGCTGCCAATCTTGGGTTGGCGATACCCAAGACCTGCCTTCTGCCCATCGCGGGCTCGACGCGGTTGTACGACATCACGGCCGAGTCCCTGCGCAACCTGAAGTACCTGGATCATCCCGAATGGCAGGCCATTTTCGATGCCATCGGTTTTCCATGCTGGCTGAAGCCCGTCTCCGGCGGTGGCTGGCTGGCGGTCAGCAAGGTCCATAACCCGGATGAATTCTTCCATCTCTACAACAACGAAATTTTCCATACCAAACCCGTTTACCCCGAGGACGTCGGTCAAGACATGGCTGTGCGTAACTGGCTCAGCCGGACGTTGGTCTTCATGCTGCAGGAAGACATCGCCTACCAGCAGTTTGCACGCTGTTTTTATATCGCCGGCGATGTCACCACGGTTCGTTTCGAGCCGCCAGACCGCGTCGCCGGCGAGCGGCTGGGGCGCTATTCGGTCGATCCGGACTTTTTCGGCCCTGAACTGCTGGCACGTATCGAAACGTATGTTCGAAAACTGAACCAGGCCCTGGGCTATGAGATCAATACTACCGAGTTGTTGGTCAAAGACGGGGTTCCCTATGCCATCGATTTTCTGAACTTTGCCTGCGATTTCGACATCAATTCGGTGGGCGCCCGCCTGGCCGGCATGGGTGTGGACAAGGTTTCAGATTACCTGATCAGATGTGTGACGGATGAAAGTGCCCGCCTGCAAAACCAAAACAATGTCTGGCGCAGCCTGATCCACGGCGGCCTTGAATAGATAAAATTCAATCTATTGGCCGCAGTGCGCGGAAGGCGGAATCGATAAAGCCGGGGATAATGGTTTTCCGCGTGCGCGCAACGGCATCGACGTTGTCGGCCAATTGTTGCATCTGCCGGTACTTGGTCATGCCCCACCGTTCGATGATTTGATCCTTTTTTTCAGGATGGTGCAGGTGCCATCGGATGCTGGCCGGGTCGCTTTCGGGATGAAACTGGGTGCCGGCCATTTCGGGTGAAACCCGAATCGACATGATGGCGCGCTCGTAGGGCACATGGGGCCGGTTTTTCTCAATGCAAAGGATTTTAGCGCCCAGGCTTTTCAGCTGCTGGCGGTTGGGTTGAATCACCTGCCAGTTTCTGAAGTCGCTGCCATAAAAGGGGTCGGCCAGCCCCTGAAGCAGTGGGTCGGCCTTTCCGGCTTCGGTCTTGTGGACCGGAAAAATGCCAAAGGACTCAGAATGACGTTCGACCACCTCAGCCAGGCCGAAAAAGCGGACCATCATTTGAAATGAATGACAGATGAAGAATACATATTTTTTTTGAGGATTGCCGTTCTGGTTGTGCGCGTAGATCCGGTTCATCAAGTTGAAATAGCGTTTCTCCCAGGCTTGTCCCTGACCGTCATAGGGGCTGCCCGGACCTCCCGATGAAATGAAAATATCATGGTTGATATCCGGCAGTTCACCTCCATGGCGGGTATCGAAAAAATCGAAGATCACACCCACTTCCGACCGGTTCTCAGCGGCTTGCTTCAACAGATCGCGTAAACAACGCAAGCCCTGGTTGGACACACCATTGTTGAGATCGATAACGGCAATTTTAACG
>JAGTUY010000324.1 GCA_018224455.1 Desulfosarcina sp. | reverse complement strand
GTGGGCGCCGTCGTTTGGGCCACCGGCTGGGAGCCTTACGACGCCCACCGCATCGACAACCTGGGTTTCGGCCAGTACGACAACGTCGTCACCAACATGATGTTCGAGCGCCTGGCCTCGAAATCCGGTCCCACCCAGGGCAAGATCATCCGTCCGTCCGACGACAAGGCCCCTAAAAGCGTGGCTTTCGTCCAGTGTGCCGGCTCACGTGACGAAAACCATCTGCCCTATTGTTCGTATATCTGCTGCATGGCATCCCTGAAGCACGCCACCTACATTCGCGAGCAGTACCCCGACACCAAGGTGTATATCTTCTACATCGATATCCGTTCACCCGGCGACCGGTACGAAAAGTTCTACAACACGATCAAGGCAGATCCGAATGTTATCCTGATCAAGGGGAAAGTTGCCGAAGTCAGCGAAGATCCGGCCACCAAGAACATCACCGTGGTTGCCGAGAACGCGATCACCGGGGAAAAGATTCACCAGACGGTGGACATGGCCGTTCTGGCCACGGGTATGCAACCCACTGCCGCCAACGCCAAAATGTCGGCCGACCTTCACATGGATGACAACGGATTCATCTTCAATGACTTCGACAAAGGCGGTATGTTTGCCGCCGGCTGCGCCAACAAGCCATTAGACGTGATCTCATCCAACCAGAATGCGACCGGCATGGCCTTGAAAGCCATTCAAACCCTGGTGAAAAGGTAGGAGGAACCCATGGACAAAAAGTACGGTGTATATATCTGCGAAGGTTGTGGCATCGGGGAATCCCTCGATGTGAAGGCCCTGTGCGGGGTCCCTGAAGAAGAGGGTGTGCCGGTCAAAAGCCACCCTTTCCTCTGCGGCAAGGCCGGGGTTGAATTGCTGAAAAAAGACGTTGCCGACGGCACCAACACCCTGGTCCTCGCGGCCTGTTCCCGCCGGGTAAACTTCGATATCTTCCGTTTCGACGGCTGCATCGTGGACCGGGTCAACCTGCGCGAAGGTGTGGTCTGGTCCCATCCGCGCAGTGATTTTCCGGCGCTGACCGAAGAAGAGAAGCAGGACGAGGACAACTTCGACCGCGTCCAGATGATGGCCGAAGACTACATCAAAATGGGCATGGTCCGTGTGGAGAAGATCAAGCTGCCGGAGCCCTATGTGGTGGAAAACCTGTCCAGAAAAATTCTGGTACTGGGCGGCGGGATCGCCGGTATGTCTGCCGCGATCGACGCGGCCAAGACCGGCTACGATGTCACCATTGTCGAAAAAACCGCAGCTCTGGGCGGGTATGCCGCCAAGGTGAGAAAGCAGACCCCGGTTTCCGCACCCTACGATGCGCTGATTCCGCCGGTGGTGGCGGCCAAGATCGCGGAAGTGGAAGCGCTTGCCAACATCACCGTCAAGATCGAGACCGAGGTTGCCCGGATCGCCGGCCAACCCGGTGAGTTTACCGTTACCCTCAAAAAACCCGGGGAGAAGATCCCTTTCGACGTTCCTTTTCCGCTGCCCGACGAGATGAAGGTGGACGACAGTGGGAACGAGCTGGATGCGGAGAAGCAGCACGAAGCCTATTTGGCATACAACAAAGGCAAGAATGACATCCTCAAGCTCGACCCGGACGGCGAACTGTTCGGCGCCGTGATCCTGGCCGCCGGTTGGCGTCCGGACAACCTCAAAGGCGACGGTTACGCCCATTTGGGCTACGGCGCACTGCCCGACGTGATCACCAACCATGAGTTCGAAGAGATCGCCAAGGCCGGTAAAATCATCCGCCCCTCCGACGGCAAACCGGCCAAGTCGGTTGTTTTCGTGCAGAGCCCGGGCAAGGACGAATCCGACAGCGACTTTGCCTATGCCGGTGCGGTAACCAGCATGGTTGCCTTGAAGCAGGCCAAGTACGTCCGTGAAGACTACGACGATGGCAAGGCCTTCATTTTCTACCAGCACATGCGTACCACGGGTCTATCCGAACTTTTTTACAAAGGGCTGCAACAGGATCCGGGCATCTTCATGACCAAAGGTGCCGTGATGGGCGTGGCCAAAAACGGAAACGGCATGATCGTGGATGCCGAGAACACCCTGCTGGGCGAGAAGCTTCAAGTCAAGGCGGACCTGGTGGTCCTGGGTGCCGGTATGGTTCCGGTGACCAAGGACGACCCGGTGATCAACCTGGCTTACCGTCAGGGCCCGGGCTTTCGTGATGTCGGTCTGTTCAACGGCTATGTGGATTCAAATTTTATCTGCTTTCCCTACGAAACCCAGCGCACCGGCATCTATGCCGCCGGCGCCATCCGCCGCTCCATGAGTATGGCTGAATCCATGGAAGATGCCACCGGTGCGGCCCTCAAGGCCATCCAGTGCCTGGAGTCGGTCAACCGCGGCGTCAGCGTGCATCCGCGCTCCGGCGACATGACCTTCCCGGACTTCTTCTTCCAGCGCTGTACCCAGTGCAAGCGCTGCACGGAAGAGTGTCCCTTCGGCGCCCTCGACGACGACGAAAAGGGCACGCCCAAACCCAGCCCCACGCGCTGCCGCCGCTGCGGCACCTGCATGGGAGCATGTCCCGAGCGAATCATCGGCTTTGCCGACTACAGCATCGACAGCGTCGGCTCCATGGTCAAGGCCGTTGGGGTGCCTTCCGAAGACGACTACAGCGAACCGCCGTTCCGCATCCTGGGCCTGGTGTGTGAAAACGATGCCTACCCGGCCTTGGACATGGCCGGCCTCAACCGCCTGTCCTACTCGGCGGACGTGCGCCTGATCCCCATCCGCTGCCTGGGGTCGATGAACGTGATCTGGATCAAGGATGCCCTGTCCCAGGGCATGGACGGCGTCTTTCTGCTGGGCTGCAAGCACGGTGACGACTACCAGTGCCACTTTGTCAAGGGCTCCGAACTGGCCGAAATCCGCATGAAGAAGATCGGTGAAGCCCTGGCCAGCCTGGCTCTGGAAACGGAGCGGGTGGCTCAGTTTGAAGTGGCCATCGACGACTACGACAAGGTTCCCCAGATCATCAATGATTTCGTGGAATCCATCGAGGCATTGGGCCCCAACCCGTTCAAGGGCTTCTAATTAGGATACGATGGAGAGGCGGTGATTGCCGCTTCTCCCACCCTTTTTTTGCCAAGTGAGGAGGTTACCCATGGCAGATTCTTATCTGGTCGATCCCGATGTGGGGTTCATCAACGAAGTGAGCAGGCTGGGTGGTGCCGATGTCAAAAAGTGCTATCAGTGCGCCACCTGCTCTGTGGCCTGCCCCATATCTCCGGACACCAAGCCGTTTCCCAGAAAGGAGATGATCGCCGCCTCCTGGGGGTTGAAGGACCGGTTGATCGGCAGCGGCGACGTCTGGCTGTGCCACAACTGCGGCAACTGTTCCACCCTGTGCCCCCGCGGCGCCCAGCCCGGTGACGTGCTGGCGGCGGTGCGCGCGGCGGCGGTCATCGATTATGCAACCCCCAAGGCCCTGGCCAGAATGGTCAGCGACCCCAAAAAACTGCCCATCCTGCTGGCCATCCCAGCCGCCATTTTCCTGGTGGTGGGTCTGCTGCTCAAGATGGTGGGCGTGGACTGGCTCAATTTCAATCCCACCGGCGATGACCTGTGGCAGGCAGATTACATCCACAACTACCTGGTGGACATCATCATGATCCCCACCTTTTTCGGTGCCGTGGCGGTGTTTGCCCTGGGATTGAAGCGCTTTTTGGCCGCCATCCACAGCGATGCGGTCAAGGAAGGCAAAACCGACAAGGAGAAAATCGATCCGGCTGGATTTTTCCAGGCGTTGATCCGAACCGTGCCCACGATTCTGAAGCACGAGAAATTCAATGAGTGCACCGAAAACCGGGACCGGTCGACGGCCCACATGATGGTCCTGTTCGGCTTCATCGGCCTGTTTATCGTCACGAACGCCTTTTTCGCCGCCGAGTGGGTCTTCCACATCGAAGGACCATACCGCCAGATCAACCCGGTCAAGTGGCTGGGCAATCTTGGCGGCATCCTGCTGATCATCGGCGGCTTCCTGCTGCTAAAAGCCCGCCTAGCCAAAAAAGATCAGGCGTCCAGCTACTGGGATTGGTATCTGATTGGATTGGTGCTGGCCTTAGGCATAACGGGCATGCTGACCCAGATGCTGCGTTTGGGTGGGATGTACGACTTGTCGGCACTCGTCTATTTTGTGCACCTGCTCTTCATTTGGGGCCTATTCGCCTACACCCCGTTTTCCAAACTGGCCCACATTGTCTACCGCACGACGGCCATGACCTACAACGAGTATAGCGGACGAAAATAGTCAGTTTCATTCAGTGGGGTGTTAATATCAAAAAGGGGGGGCGCCAAGCTCCCCTTTTTTAATGACTGGTTGGTGGTTTTACCGTCGACGCCATTCATAGAGGGCGATGGCGGTGGCCACCGCCGCGTTCAGCGATTCCACGCCGGGGGCCATAGGGACGGCCACGCTATCCGCCCGCCAACGGGGAGGCAATCCGGGGCCTTCCATGCCGGTAAGCAGGCAGAAGGATGGGGGAAACCGGGTCTGGGCCAGCGGTCGGCCCGAAGCGGCGAGAGCGATCACCGGAAGGTCCTGTGGAATTGCGGACAATGAAGGGCCCTGAAACAGCCTGGCGGAAAAGACGGTCCCGGCCGAAGCGCGGACCGCCTTGGGATGGAAGGGGTTGGCGCTTTGGGCGAGCAGGACGATTCGATCCACGTCGAATGCCACGGCAGAGCGAACGACGGCCCCCACATTTTCCGGGTCTTGAAACGGAACCAGCAGGCTGCATCCGGAGCGCAGGCACGCTTTCGGCCGCCAGGGGGCGGGTGCGGGATAATCGTAAAGAACGATGGGATGCTTGGTCCCGAACGTGTCCAGCGACTGAAACAGCTCCGGTGCCAGTTGAACCCATTCCATAACACCGGGAGCATCCGATGGCGGCGGCTGGTGATTGCCGCTGCCGATCCAGGCCAGACATCGCTCCGGGGCCTGTTTGATTACCTCGGCCGCCAACCGAGTCCCGCATACCAGGGTTTTCCCCTGTTTCTTGACCCCGCGTCCGCCCAGGAGTTTTTTCAGGTCCTTGAAAATCGCGTTGCTCTCGCTTTCGATGATCTTGACGCGGTGTTTTTCCATAATTTGAAGTGCACTCCTGGCACGGATCGGCTCGATTTTTCGTCTGAAGACCACCAGCCGGCGTCGGTGCGGGGTGTGAGGAATATGATAGGGAATGTCCTCGGCCAAATCATAGGCTGAAGCACACCTTTTCGAGGCCGTTGCAATTTCTTCGTTGCAGCGGGGTCCCTTCATGAAAATGACCATCCCGTCCAGCATCAGACAACCGGCCACGCGGGCCAGGGTTTCGGCCATGGGTTCGACGGCTCGGGTGATCACGCCGGCCACGGGGCGGTCGTAGTCCGGAGCAATTCCCCGCTCTACCACCTCTATGCCCTGCAGGCCCAGTTCGGAGAGGGTCATTTTTAGAAAATCGGTACGATTCTGCCGGCTTTCGGCCAGCAGGATCCGAAGGTCGGGCCGCAAAATTTTTAGCGGGATGCCTGGCATACCCGGGCCGGTGCCCAGGTCCAATAGGGGGGAGGGCATCGGCGCATGCAGGGCCGGCAGAATCGAATCGGCATAGAGTTTGAGCACCATGTTCTCAAAATTGCGGATACGGGTGAGGTTCAACTCGGCATCGTGGCGTCGCAGTAGCTGATGGTAGACCCACAACTGCTGGAGCTGAGCGGGTGCGAGGTTGATGTTGCAGCGTTTGAGCAGGGCATCCATCCTCTCGGGGCTGGGGCGCGCATTGCTTCCCTGCTGGCCTCGTCTTGTGGAAGACCTTGTCCCGATTTGCGTCACGTGCTACTCCCTGTGGCTGGAAGAATGATAGATCAATGATCTCTGCGACCCGGATGGGAGCGATGAACGCCACCCCCTGCAACACCCAACCGCGCTGTTTTTTCGATCACCGCTGGCCGGTATTGTACGAGGACAACCATTTGCTGGCGGTTTATAAACCATCGGGGCTGCTGGTGCAAGGGGATCGTACCGGCGACGTGTGCCTGCTGGATTTGGGAAAACAGTGGCTCAAGGAGCGCTACCACAAACCGGGCAAGGTGTTCCTGGGAATGGTTCACCGGCTGGATCGGCCTGTGGCCGGAGTGGTCCTGTTTGCGCGCACATCCAAGGCAGCGGGCCGCCTGTCCAGGCAGTTCCGGGAACGGTCGGTTGAGAAGCAATACCTGGCTGTGGTCAGCGGACCGGTTTCCGGGGAGGCTAACCGGCTGATTCATCATATCGAACGTCGGGATCGCTCGAGCCGAGTGGTCCCGACACCAACAGACCGCAGCCAGGAGGCGCGGCTGCGCTATACGGTCATCGGCAAGGATCATGAAAAAAGCCTGCTGCGGGTTTTTCTGGAAACCGGCCGGCGTCACCAGATTCGCATTCAGCTTGCCCATATGGGCCATCCGGTCCTGGGAGACCTTCGTTATGGTGCCGAAACGCCTCTTCCCGGCCGCGAAATTGCCCTGTTGGCCCACACGTTGATGGTCGACCATCCCACCCGGGGTGTGCGATTGGTCTTCACCAGCCCGATTCCACAACAATGGCCCTGGCCGGATGTCGAAATGTCAGACAGCCAACGCCCACCCTGGGATTGGCGGGTGTTTGCGCCGATAATCGATTAAAAAACATCTTACAGACAACGGATACCTACCATGGTTCAACCCATCTACCTGGATTACAACGGCACCACGCCCCACGACCCGGAAGTGATCGCGGCCATGCGGCCCTTCTTTGAAAATGAATTCGGCAATCCGTCCAGTTCCCACTGGTATGGGATCCGGCCCAATCGGGCAGTGGCGGCGGCTCGAGGTCAGGTGGCCGTCCTACTGGGCTGCCGGCCTGAAGAAGTGTTTTTTACTTCCGGCGGCACCGAATCCAACAACCACGCCATCAAAGGCACGGCCCGGGCATTGAAGGAAAAAGGGCGCCACATCGTTACCAGCACCGTGGAGCATCCGGCGGTGCTTGAGGTCTGCCGATACCTTGAAAAAGAGGGTTTCGAGACCACCTATGTCGATGTTGACGACACCGGTATGATCCGCGTGGATGATGTGGCTGACGCGATGCGGCCGGATACGATCCTGATTTCCGTTATGCATGCCAACAACGAGGTCGGAACCGTTCAGCCGATTGCCGAAATCGGCGCGTTGGCGCGGCAAAAAGGGGTCTGCATCCACACCGATGCAGCCCAGAGCGTGGGCAAGATTGCCACGGATGTTCAAACGATGAACGTGGATCTGCTCTCCGTGGCCGGGCATAAGCTATACGCCCCCAAGGGCATCGGCGTGCTTTATGTGAGAACAGGCCGGCTGCCGGAAAAATTCTGTCATGGTGCCGGTCAGGAGATGGGCTGGCGCGCCGGAACCGAGAATGTGATGGCGATCGTGGGTCTGGGCAAGGCCTGTGAGATGGCCGACCGCAGCCTCGACCATGCCGGCCGGCACCTCAAAGCCATGCGCGACCGGTTGCACAAGGGGTTGGCGGAGGATCTGACGGATATGCGCCTCAACGGCCACCCCGACCATCGCCTGCCCAACACCTTGAGCCTCTCTTTCAAGGGGCTGGAGGTCAACCGCATTCTGGAAGAGATCGGGCTGGAGGTGGCCGCCTCGGCTGGCGCCGCCTGCCATTCCGATACCGTGACTTTGTCCCACGTCCTGGAAGCCATGCGGATACCCGTGGAATGGGCC
The DNA here is from genome assembly GCA_018224455.1 of Desulfosarcina sp. Classification (GTDB taxonomy): domain Bacteria; phylum Desulfobacterota; class Desulfobacteria; order Desulfobacterales; family Desulfosarcinaceae; genus Desulfosarcina. The sequence goes on along the minus strand of JAGTUY010000324.1, from coordinate 384 downwards.
AAGGGAACCATACGTTTTTCCACGGGGCGCATGACCAATGGCGAACAAATCGATCGTGCGGTTAACGTGGTGGTAAAGGCGGTGAGGCGGCTAAGGCGTTAATAAGGTCTCAAGATCTGCCCATTTGGCTGATAGTAAAGTTGTCAGGGGCTCACAGCGCTTTAAGGGATCATCTCCCCGCGGCTGATGATCTCGATGACCGTATCGTTGAGTTGCGGGTAGTAGAGTCTCTTTTTGGCGGCCTCGTTGATTGCCATCTCCCATAAACGGAACGAATCCAAATTCTTCAACGTGTGGTCGGCATTCTTGGGATTGCCTTTTTCAGCAATCTCGCGGATACCTGCCAAAGCCTGATCGTCACCGGGGAAATACATGGGAATTATC
>JAGTUY010000323.1 GCA_018224455.1 Desulfosarcina sp. | reverse complement strand
CGGTGATGTTGCCGATCCCGCCCAGCACGGCGGCGGCAAAGGCCTTGATCCCGGGCAGAAAACCCATGTCGTAGCGCACCGAACCGTAGTAGAGCCCCACCATGATGCCGGCGGCGGCGGCCAGTCCGGCGCCGATACCGAAGGTCAGGGAGATGATCCGGTTGCTGCTGATGGAGACCAGGCTGCTCATGATCTTGTCCTGGGCCGTGGCGCGCATGGCCATGCCGATCTTGGTCTTGAACACCAGGATGTTGAGCCCGAACAGCAGGAAGATGGTCATGCCAACGATCATCATCTGCAGGTAACCGATCCGGATCATGCCGAAATTGATACCGCCCTGGAACAGCTCGCCGGGATAAGCTTTGTCATAGACCCCCTGGGTCAGCATCAGCCCGTTGGACAGGAAAATGGACATGCCCAGGGCGGAGAGCAGGGCGGCCAGGCGCGACTGGCGGCGCAGGGGCTTGTAGGCCACTTTTTCGACCCCTATGGACAGAAAGGCGCAGTACCCCATGGTCAGGGCAAATGCGGCTGCCAGGCAGAGGATGGGGTGGGTCTCCATGTAGCCCAGTCCGGCAAAAAAACTGAGCAGAATGACACCCACATAGCCCCCGGCGGCAAAGAATTCACCGTGGGCGAAGTTGATCAGTTGGATGACACCGTAGACCATGGTGTAGCCCAGTGCGATCAGGGCGTACAGGCCGCCTAGTGTGATGCCGTTGATTAGCTGCTGAATAAAAAAATCCATAGAAATCGCTTTTCAGGTTGAGGCTTGCATTCAACGCGATTGGGATGACCGCCCCGCCGCCGTGGCGAGGCGGTCACGTCACTTGACCGATTTATTTGAGCAGGCCTTTCTCAGGCGCCCAGTAGGGTACAAACTGACCGTTTTCGATCTTGTAGGCGATGTAGGACGATCCGGAATCGCCGTTGGCCCTGAACTTGATGCGTTTGGCCACGCCGTCGAAGTCCATTTTCATGATTTCGGCCTTGATCTTGGCCGCATCGGTGGAGCCGGCGCTCTTGATGGCCTGGAGCAGCACGGTGGCCGCATCGTAGGCGTAGGTGGCGTAGGCGGCGATGGGGCCGTACTTGGGCACATAGATCTTCTCGAAGGCCTTGTACTCGGGGGTGGTCGTATCGGTAAAGCCGTAGGTCAGGTAAACGCCTTCGGCGGCATCCTTGGCCACTTCCATGAACTTGGGCTGGAACATGGCGTCCTGGGCGACGATCTGGGAGTTCATGCCCAACCGTTTGGCCTGCAGTGCCATCAGCGCGCCGGGAGAATATCCTTGCAGAGACATGTAGAAAACGTCGGCATTGGCCTGTTTGGCCTTGGTCAGCACGGCGGCGAAGTCCTTGTCGCCTTGGTTGACGTGGTCGTGTTCGACCACCTCCATGCCCAGTTCCTTGGCAGCCTTGCTCACGCCGTCGGCCAGGCCCTGGGAGTAGGTGGTCTTGTCGTCGACGATAAAGATGGTTTTGGCTTTCAGCTGCTCTTTCAAGAATTTAGCGGCGGCCGGCGCCTGGTCATCGTCACGGCCGCACAGGCGGAACATGTAGGGCAGGCCGCGGTCGGTGACCGCTTCGTTGGTCGAGGCCGGGGTCAGCATGGGGATGTCTTCTTCGGCCAGAACCTCGGAGGAGGGGATGGTGGAAGAGGAGCAGTAGGCCCCGACGACGCCGACCACTTCGAGGTTGATCAGCTTGTTGGCGGCAGCCACGGCCTGCTTGGGATCGCAGGCGGTGTCCTGGGGGAACAGTTCGATCTTGTCATAACCGGGAACGCCGCCGGCTTCCTCGAACACCTGAATGGCAGTCAATACGCCGTTCTTAATGTCCGTTCCGTCCGATGCATAAGGACCGGTCAGCGGGCTCATGGATCCGATTTTCAAGGTTTTTGCAGTCGCCGTTCCCATGATGAAGGGGACGACCATCAGGCCAAGTACCAGTGCGACGAACAGTTTTTTCCTCATTTAATGCTCCTCCTGTTGATTGATGATTATTTACTCGCCGGCTGACCTAAGTAAGCCTCGATTACCTGGGGGCTGGCCTGGATCTCTTCCGGCGTCCCTTCGGCGATCTTGACCCCGTGGTCAACACACACAATACGATGACACACACCCATAACCACTTTCATATCGTGCTCCACCAGGAGCACGTCTATCCCGAGGTCGCAAATCCGGGAGATGTCCTTCATCAGGGCCGAACTTTCCGACGGGTTCATGCCGGCGGCCGGCTCGTCCAGCAAAATCACCTTGGGCTGGGAGGCCAGCGCACGCGCGATTTCGAGTCGCCGCTGCAGGCCGTACGGCAGATTGGAGGCCACCGTGTCCGCATATTTGTCCACGCCCATGAATTTGAGCGCTTCCAGCGCCTTGCCGCGGATCTGGCGCTCTTCCCTGCGCTGTGAAACGGTGCGGAAGATGGCTCCCACCACGCCCTTTTTGGAGCGGCAGTGCCGGGCCACCATAGCGTTTTCAACCGCGGTCATGGCCGAAAAGAGGCGGATGTTCTGAAAGGTCCGGGCCACACCTTTGGCGAAAATCTCATGGGGGCGTTTGCCCAAAATGCTTTTGCCCTCGAAGCGCACGTTGCCGCTGCTGGCTTTGTAGACGCCGGTGAGCACATTGAACACCGTGGTCTTGCCGGCGCCGTTGGGGCCGATCAGGCCCACGATCTCTCCGGAGCCGATCGAAAAACTCAGTTGGGACAGGGCCACCAGCCCGCCGAATCTCACCGTGATGTTGTCCAATTCTAAATGTGCCATAGTGCCGACCCGTTAATTCCATTGTAGTAGAAAAGTCTGCCGCCCGGAGTCGTGTGTGCGGGTTCTCACCGCGTCATGTTTGATTCTGCCGTTCGCGCATTTCCATGTAGCCGTTGAACCGCCTCACGTGGGTTCGGGCGATGTCGCCTGCCGCTTCCGCCATCCCGCTTTCCATGGCCGCCACCACATTCTCGAGATCCTGAAGATTTTCTTTCATCTCAGGCTCTTCCATGACCAGGAACTCGTCATAATACCGGCGAAGGTTCTCATGGATGGTTTTGAGAATGGATATATAGATCGGGTTGCCTGTGATCTTGGCAAAATACAGGTGAATATTTTTGTCTGCGGTGAGAAAATCGGAAACAGCTTTAGCACCCTTAGCCACACATTTACGGGCTTCATCCAGCAGCGTTTTGAGATTGCGCGTGTCCGACGCTTTCATTCTTGATGTGGCCAGGACCACCACGTCGCCTTCCACCCGTTCGCGGAATTCGGCGATGTGTCGCAGGGATACCTGATGGGAGCGAATCAACAGATCCAGGCTCTCGGCCACGAGATCCGAGGAGACCGTTTTGACGACGGCGCCCCCGCCCGTGCCCAGCTTGATCTCGATGAGCCCTTTTTGTTCGAGCACACGCAGGGCCTCACGCAGGGTGCTGCGGCTGGTCTGAAGCATTTCTTTGAGGTCGCGCTCGGCAGGCAGGCGATCGCCGACTTTCAGCTGGCCATCGATGATCGCTTCCTGGATCTGTTCAACCACATCCTGGAATATCCGGTTTTGTCTGGCGGCGCGGAACAAATGGGTCATCGATCAACAGCTCTGTCCTGAGTGGATATCAACAAATAAACGCTTCAATGAGGGCTTGAAACAGTCACTCCGGAGGAGTGACAGACTGATTTTCGGAATGGTCAGACCATTTATTATAATTGGCTTCATCTGTCAAGATGAATTTTTCTTTCGGCGCCACTTGAGTGGCTTCCAGAGGTGCCCTGTGGAAAAGCATCCCCAGGCCCAGCGCAGCCAGGACACGAGGCTGAAGGCCAGCCAGAGGGACCAGACCAGCATGAGCAGGTGGTATATCCACTGGGGCAGGCTTATCACCCAGGGGGTGGGCATGATTCCATCAATACGGTCCTGAGTCCAGTTTAGTTGGAAGCGCGTGGATTGGTTGCCGGCAATCTGCATGTCCGGGATGCCCAGCAGGCCGCGCTCAATAGCGGTGTAGAGACCGGCCAGGGCCGCCGCGGTCAGTATTGACAGAAGCAACTGCATTCCGTTAAAAGCCAAGGCGTTTTCGGGTGCTTTCCGGCAGCGGACTCCCATGGCCAGCAGCCAGCCCACAATCAGCAGGGCAACCACCGCCGGTACCTGGGTCAGCCCGAGTCCCAGCAGCAGCCAGTGCTGGGTGCGAAGGGGTGTCACCACCGTTTTCCCCAAGCCCACAGCCACCACCATCACCACGATCAGATAGCTCCAGAACAAAACGGCCGGGCCCAGCCTGGGCCCGCCAGCCAACAGAATCCAGCGATGATCGGGCATGTAAACGGTCACTGCGGCATTGACGGCGGCATCGCCCACGTTGACCTCAGGGCCCTGGACCCGGGTCATCGAATCGTTCAACTGATTCCAGGCGAGGATCACTGTCTGGCTGCCCGGCTCCAGCGGCACGGTTACCAGCCGGCCGTCCTGGCGGATGGGCAGAGTTTTGCCATCTACCGTGACCGTCTGCAGGTTGGTCTGCTCCGGCAATTCGATCTGATGGTGACCGCCTTTGCTGGAACGGATGCCAAGGGTCAGCATCGCCCGGGAAAACCGCTGCCCCGGAGTGAGCGTCAGCAGCGACCGGTCAACGGTGACCGTTCGGCCGGTTACCGCCTGGGGGCGGGCTACATCGATGCGAATCTGTTCACCCGGCCACGGGCGCCACTGCGGTTGCCAATTGCTGCCGGCATCCTGGTGGTGCACCGCGGTCAGACCGGACATGCTGCAGCGCCACATCGTCGCGGCATCCAGCGTCCAGCTTTCCGTCCAGGGAACATCACGGGGCGCGGTCAGCAGGATCGTCGGCGCAATGGGAATCGTCGTGGAAAACTGCGCCTCCATTTCATCCGGGCCTAAAGAGACCTGGGCTACCCGGTCTTCCACATGAATTCCGGGCGTAGTGACCGAGGCACTTTCCATCAGCGGAACGGCCAGTACCGCCGGCACTCCGGGTTCGGTGAGCCGCTGGATGCGCGTGGTCACTTCCCACTGGATACCCAGGTGCAGGGTGTGCGCCACATGGAAGAAGGCGGGAATATCGGTTCTGGACAATTCGGCGGGCGATTGCTTGTCGCTCTGCATGCGGCTCAGGGCAATCGTGGCGTCCATGCTGCCGCCGGGTCCAAAGCCGCGGGCCTGCCATCCGACACCTGCGTAGGTGCCCACGTGGGGGACGATGGGAAAGGTGATGCGAATTTCATCGGCATTGCCAGGCGGTCCGGTCATCTTGACCTGGTGAACCCCCCTGGGCAAGACCATCCACAAGGTGCCGCGGTCGTCCCGGGAGAGGCTTTTAACCAGATTATTGTCAAGCGTGATCCGGTTCGGTCGCCAGGTTTCCAGGGTGGCGGGCAAAGGGATTGCCGTGTCGACCTGGGCATGCATCTGCATGATCAGGCGAAGCTGGTCGGGGGTGGCCGCCAGTTCCAGACGGCTTACATCGGCACAGTGGGGAAGGCAGGGCGCCGGTTCGAGCAACCGTCGCTGGAGTTCGTCCAACAGGTGTTTGGGCGGGAAGGCCTGCCCGGCGGGTTCGGCCCGGAGCAACTGGACCGGTGCGATGAAAAGCAACACCAGGATCAGCGCGGAACCTCCGGCCGTCATCGGTGCAGGCAGATGCCGGCGCCAATTGCGCAAGTCCAGAAAAGCCACGACCAGCAGACACAGCAGCGCCACCCGAACCAATCCGATGGCCATGTTCATGGCCGGTGAAACCAGCCACAGGCGAATCTGCTGGGTGCGGTCCACCGGTCCGTTCCATCGAAGCTGCACGGATCGCCACTGCCACGCCGGCAGGCCGGGGCCGGTCTGTATCAGGGCGTCGGGATCCGAGACAAACCGGGTCTGCCGGCGTGTCGGTTGTTGTTCGGACAACTGAATCCTGTCCGTGGCCTTGAGGAGCCGTTTATCGACCGAAGCGGATTCAGGCGCTGCTGCCAATCGTGATTCTGATAGCCTGCCGGTTCCGATAGCCGCTGGCCGGTAATGGATTTCATCCCCTCCCTGGGCCAATTGGGGATAGATGGCGCTGCGGACCTGCTGCACCATGAACGGCAGCGTGATGGCCAAGAGCGCGACCACCGCGCCGGCTCCCCACAGCTTGACCACCGTTTGAAACCAGCCGTCGGGAAGATATTTCAACAATGCGGCCACCGCCAGCAGGTGAAGCCACACGTGACGTGGTGCACCCGGTTCATGGAATGTCAGCACCAGGGTCACCAGGGCCAGCAGACCGGTTGCCCAATTGCGGATTTGATAGGCACTGACGGCGATGATCAAGACGATGAAAAAGTCCAGCAGGGTCCAGCGCTGGAGCCAGGCCCCGGGGGGAACATCCACCCCGGCGGCGGAAAACAGGGTCCAGCCTGGAGGCAGGTGAAGCAAACCGCGCAGGCTTTTAAAATCGTGGTCCCAGCCGATGGCGGGCACGCTCGACGACGTGCGCGCCAGGCGGCTGTCCGCCTCCAGGGACAGTTGTCCGCGGCGCAGCTGAACGCCGGGCGAGGGCCGTTCCCCTTGAAGGGTGATCAGCTGATCCTGCCCATCCACGGCCACCCGTCCCAATTCCATCGGCGCCTCCATGGCCAGGTGCCAGGTTCGGCTTAATGTGCCGCCAATGCGGTCATGGATCGTAAACCCAGACCCGTCAAAATCCAACCACCAGGTGCGCACCAGGTCCAGCTGGTCCGGTGCCGGATCCGGGTCGCCCCTGCGGAGGACCTCGAAGGAGAGGGCGCCGCCGGGTTTGAGCTGATAGGCGGGAAACCCTTTCCATTCCTCGGGCATCCGGGTCCGCGACGGCTCAAGTGTGGATGCCCCCAGAACCTTGACCATGCGCAGCCCGTTAAAGGCTTTGAAGGACCATACTTCATCGCCATAAAGACCCTCTCCCGTGGAAAGGGTCTTCACCGGACCTTCCAGACGGACCGTCACCCGGACATCCCAGCGGCCGGGGCGGGCCTGAACCAGCAGGTCACCCGTTTGGGTCAGGCGGGCGGGCAGCGGGCTGTCGATCTTCATCGCCGTGGCGCCGTCGGGCAGCAGGGAGGCCAGCCGGATCTCCCTGGGCCGGCCGGAGACCTCGAGCAGAACCTGGGTGATCAGCCGCATGGGAATGTCATCTTCGATCAACCGGAACAGGCTGGCCGTCATGGTGTCCTCACGCCTGGCGGCCCCGCCCTTGCCGTGCAGCCGGAGGTGGCCGTCGGCGCCAAGGTCGGGATCGAGGATTTCCCGGCCGTCGACGGTCAAAGACAAAATGCCTGTGGAAACCGGAATCTGGAGTACTTCCGGCAGTTCGTTCCAGACAAAAGCGCCTTTGACAGGGTACTCCCCGGGTTCCAGCCAGATGCACGGCCGACCGTTGCGGCCAACCACGGGCCGGGCATTGCTGCCGTCGGATACCGATTCGGGCCAATGGGTCTCGTCTCCCGGAAGGGTTACCCAGGTGGGGGCATACACGGTCACCTGCTGTTCGAACAGACCGCCCAGACTCCCCACATCCACGGTCAGCCGCGACGGCCACCAGCAGCGGCGCGTCGTCCCGTCGTCAAAGTGGGCCGGGCATTGCTGCTCCGCCTTGTCGTGGAGCACCCATGCCCGCCAGGGTTCCAGAGATGCGGGAATGTCCAGGGCCTGTGCCGGCAAGGCGGCCACACCCCCAGCAATAACCAAAAACAAGAGAGACAAGACAACGACTGCCGATCCTGCGCGGTTCATGGCACCTCCGGAGTGACGGCGGATAGGTTTCCTCATCAGCCCCTAGTTTTCTCTTTGTCCAGCAGGGCGGCATGGGCCGCCGCCAGCCTGGCGATGGGCACCCGGAAAGGGGAGCAGGAAACATAGGTCAGTCCCAGTTCATGGCACAGGACGATGGATTTAGGATCGCCGCCGTGCTCGCCGCAGATGCCGCATTCCAGATCCGGTTTTGTGGCCCGGCCCTTTTTCACGGCCATGTCGATGAGCGCTCCCACACCGTCCCGATCCAGTGTGGCAAAGGGATTGGCAGGAAGAATGCCAGATTCCATGTATTCGATGAGAAACCCGGTTTCAGCGTCGTCCCGTGAGATGCCGAAGGTGGTCTGGGTCAGGTCATTGGTGCCGAAAGAGAAAAATTCTGCATGCTCGGCGATCCGGTCGGCGGTGAGGGCGGCACGGGGCAGCTCGATCATGGTGCCGAACTTGTAAGCGATCTCCATCCCATGCTCGGTCATGACGGCCCTGGCCTCGGCCTCCAGCACCGAGCGCTGGCGGATCAGCTCGTTGACGTGGCTGGTGAGCGGGATCATTACCTCCGGGTGTACGTCGATACCCTCTTTTACCACCGTGCAGGCCGCTTCGAAGATGGCCCGTACCTGCATGGTGGTCAGTTCCGGGATGTAGATGCCCAGTCGAACCCCCCGCAGACCCAGCATGGGATTGGCTTCCCGCAGGCTCTCGGCCCGCTTGCGCAGCTGCTCTTTCTGGCGGATTTCCGCCAGTAGGGTATCGATGGCGGCCATGTCCGATGCGTGCTTGAGTCGGATCTTCAGGTCGGCCAATTCGGATACCAGCTCCACCAGATCAGGCAGAAATTCATGCAGGGGTGGATCGATCAGGCGGATGATCACCGGCCGGCCCTTCATGACCCGGAACAGGCCTGCAAAATCCTGTCGCTGGAACGGCAGCAAGGCGGCCAGGGCCTCTTTGCGCTCAACGGGGTAGTCGGTCAAAATCATCCGCTGGAAGTGGGGCAGACGGTCGGTTTCGAAGAACATGTGTTCGGACCGGCACAGGCCGATGCCCTGGGCGCCATACTCCATTGCCCGGCTGGCGTCCCGGGGATAGTCGGCGTTGGCCCACACCCCCAAGGTCCTGAATTCGTCGGCCCAGGAGAGCAATTTGATCAGCCATGAATCTTTGATGTCCGGAACCATGGTCTCCAGCATGCCCTCATAAACCACGCCAGTCGTTCCGTCGATGGAGATCCACTCGCCTTCATGGATGGTCTTGTTGCCGATGGTCATCAGTCGGTTGGTCAGGTCGATGGCTATCGCCGAGGCTCCCACCACTGCCGGTTTCCCGAATTGTCGGGCCACCAGGGCCGCGTGGCTGGTGCGTCCGCCGCGACTGGTGAGAATTCCCTGGGCAGCCAGCATGCCGTGGACGTCGTCGGGTTTGGTCTCCGGGCGGGCCATGATCACCGCTTTGGCATCGTTTTTGGCCCATGCTTCGGCCATGTCGGCGTCAAAGGCCACCTGCCCAACGGCCGCACCCGGGGAGACGTTGAGGCCCCGGGCCAGAAGCCTGCCCTCGGCGGTGGCCTTGGGGTCGAATTGCGGGTGGAGGAAGAAGTCCACCTGTTCCGGCTTGATCCGCAGCACCGCCGTCTGTCGGTCGATCAGTCCATCTTCGGCCATCTCCACGGCGATGCGCACCGCTGCCTGGGCCGTTCGTTTACCGTCGCGGGTCTGGAGCATCCACAGCTTGCCTTGCTCGATGGTAAACTCCATGTCCTGCATTTCCCGGTAGTGTTTCTCCAGCAGTCCGGCGATGCGTTCGAATTCGGTGTAGGCCGCCGGCATCTCCTCCTTCAACAGGGAAATGTCCCGGGTCATGCGGATGCCGGCCACCACATCCTCGCCCTGGGCATTGGTCAGGTAGTCTCCTTCGAGATGGTTTTCACCGGTTGAACCGTTGCGGGTCATGGCCACCCCGGTGGCGCAGTCGTCGCCCATATTGCCGAAAACCATGGTGACGATGCTGACGGCTGTGCCCAGGTTGTGATCGATGCCGGCGGCCGTGCGATAATCCACCGCCCGTTTGCCGTTCCAGCTTTTAAACACCGCCTCGGTGGCCATTTTGAGCTGCTTGAACGGATCCTCCGGAAAGTCGTAGGTGGTGTGGCGGCGGTACAAGGCTTTAAACTGTTGTGCCACCTGCTGCCAGTCGTCCGCCGACAGCTCGGTATCCTTTTCAACGCCGGCAGCCTTGCGGGCGGCCGTGATGCCCGCTTCGAACGGCTCGTCGTCGATCCCCATAACGACATTGCCGAACATCTGGATCAGTCGTCGATAGGCATCGTAAACGAAGCGGGGATCATCGGTGAGCCGGATCATGGCCGCCACCGTCTGGCTGTTGAGCCCGATGTTGAGAACCGTATCCATCATCCCGGGCATGGAAAACTTGGCACCCGACCGGCAGGAGACCAACAGGGGATTGTCGTCGCTTCCAAAGCGCTTTCCCGTGTTGACTTCGACCGTTTCAAGCGCTGACAAGACCTGGTCCCACATGCCCTTGGGAAAGGTCCCGCCGGACTCGAGGAAGGCATTGCAGGCCTCGGTGGACACGGTAAATCCGTGGGGAACCGGCAACCCGATGCGAACCATTTCAGCCAGATTTGCTCCTTTGCCGCCCAGCAGCCCCCGAGCGGCATCCCCATCCTCGCCCACATGGTTTTTTACGGCATCCAGTTCCTCAAAGCCAAAGACCCATTTTTTGGTTTTCATTCCCACCTCCGTGGATTGCCAAAAGGCCAAGTTGTTTTGCGGTCGTCAAATATAATGGTGACCGGCCAAACCTGTCGATATTTGCGGCCGTTAACCACCGTGGCCGGGTATGAATCATTCCACATCGGGTGAATTTATCGCTTGGATCACTCCATGAGTTGGAGACGATTTTAACCGGTTGGTTGGAAATTTGCAATTTTATTCCGGAGTCAAAAAAGGAAACGGTTAATCGGGATGAAGCCGATTAACCGTT
>JAGTUY010000322.1 GCA_018224455.1 Desulfosarcina sp. | reverse complement strand
GCACCATCAACATCATCGTACTGGCCAACATGCGCCTGACCCCGCGGGCCATGAACCGGGCCATCATCTCGGCCACCGAGGCCAAGACGGCGGCCCTCCAGGACCTGGACATCCGCTCCAGCTACACGCCCATGACAAACCCGGCTACCGGAACCGGTACCGACAACATCATCGTGGTGCAGGGCGACGGAACGCGTATCGACAACGCCGGCGGCCACACCAATTCTTGACAAGCAAACATTCGCCTACGCCCGACCGCTGCCGCCGGTGATGAAGATGGCCTTCGACGCCCTTTTGAACGGTGCCGCCGCACGAATGGAAACAACGGCGGCCGGAAAATGAGACCGCCGTGGGTTTTCGCCTTGCACAGGCGCCGGGATGATGGGACTTTGCTAGACTCAGGAGTCGTTTTCGGCTTGTCGGCCAAGGCCGGTTTCGCTCATCTCTCCATTGCCAACATTCTTTGACAAAATTACCAAAAAAGACTACAGTAGTCACATTACATCGCCATCAAGGCGAAGCCATAAAATATAGATAACCTGGGGGAGCGGTTATGACGAATCAAATTGGAATCCGGGAGGCCAAGATACACCTCAGCAAATACCTGAGGATGGTAAAGCAAGGCTGGGAAATAATTGTAACGGAACGCGGTCGGCCCATCGGAAAAATCGTTCCCATCGGAAAGAATGAAATCCCTTTAGACGACCGCATCAAGAAACTTGAAGATTCCGGGATACTGGAGCCTGAAAAAAAGAAAACGAAAAATACACCGCCGATTCCCATTAAAGGAAACAAAACAGCCCAGGGGTACCTTCTGGAAGACAGAGGGGATCGGTGATGGTCATCTATTGGGACGCATCCGCAATTTTGTCGCTCCTCATTGAAGACAGGCACAGCGAAAAAGCAATAAGGGTTGAAAAGCAAAAAGGAATTCACTTTACTTCCACCCTTGGCATTGCCGAAACCTATGCGGTTTTGAAAAGGATGAATCATGAAAAGGTCCTGATGGATATCTCATATGAATCCGCCGTTGAGTCTTTTGAAAACAGTATTATCCGTAAAATCAGCACACAACCGGATCGAACCCTTGTCCGGGAGTTGTCTTCACAATATGTTTTAAAAGGAGCCGATCTCTGGCATTTGGCGGTGGTTAAAACAATTCAATCGGAATTGCCCGAGGTTGTAATTCTCAGCTTCGATAAACAGTTGACGACTGCTGCCGAGAAAGATGGGATCCTTTTTCTTGAAAATTGATACCTGCTAATTTGTATCAATGAAGGACGCTTGTTTTGCTCCTTTACCGGACGAACGCCTCCTATCACGCATTCCCGGATGCTGCGGGTACCGAAAGCGAAGGGGGACTCCTGCCCGAAATCCCCCTTGCTTCCTGGTACAAGGTGCGGCATCAACCGGTATAAAAAAAGCCCTTCATGCCTCTGCTCGCATGAAGGGCTGCACCCAGCTTACTTGACCCTTTACGGTGGCCATTTTTCCCAATTTCCGTGGGAACGGCTCATGTTCAAGGCAGGTCTTCTGACTATCGGATCGCTCTAATTTCCGCGCCTTCCCACCTCTTGATCTGAGGCAGTGGCGATTACGGATTTCGTCCCCGAACACAGCGGCGGGACCCCGACAAAGTGATAAAACCACGCTTGCCCGTCAGTTTCTCGACGAAGATTCCATCTATCCTTATCCGCAAATCGGGCACTTGCGCGTGCATGAGGCACACAGCAGATGCAGCCCATCGCAGAACTGAATATGATAGATGCCATCCCCGCAACCGTCGCAAACCAGGGGATCGAGGGATTTATCGATCGGATTGTAAACGATCGTGAGCGGTTTTTTACGCCGGCCGATGGTGGCCTGGCAAAAGAGCTTGACGGCCGGTGTGCGGATCATCATGGCGCCGCTGAGTTCGAGTTTGACCTTGATGCTGTATTTCTTGAACAGGTCGTCTTTTTTCTTGGCCAGTTCATCGGGAATCAGGCTGATTTTTTCCTGTCGCTCCTGAACCAACCCTTCAGACAGGCCTGAGCGCATTAACTTATCGGTCATCTCCTGTTTCAATTCGGCGTAATACTCCTCCAGGTTGGCGATATCCCGGCGAAGCCGACGATTCATGCTTTCGCGAAATGGTTCGATTTGTGCTTCCACCGTTCCAGGTGCGTGGCGCTGTACCCATTGGATGATCCGTTCCGCCATTTCGGCTTCGAAGGGGACCGGCTTCCCGCCCGCTTCAACCTGCTTCTCGACGGTGCCCAGCATGGTTTCGATGTGACTCACCGGGGCACCGGTTTCGAGATTGAACGCCAGGGAGACCAGACCCTCTTTTTGTTCGTCGCTTTGGGCCAGATAGCGACAGGTCAACAACAGATACTCGGTCAGCACCTCGGCCGGTTTAACCACGTTCACGACTGCGCCGCGGAAGGCAAAGCACGCTTCAATCAGCCGTTCGAACCCCTGGCTTTTGATATAGTGATACGCCAGCCGCATGGTGACCAGCGGCACCGTATCGCAAGCCGCAGCGGCGATTTTTTCCAGCAACGGCGAGCCGTAGTGCACGCCGTAGCCGTCAGGATCCTCGCTGCCGATGGTCAGGCTGCACAGATCAGGAATTCCGATGCGTCGGGCCAGTTCCCGGGGTGCAAGCACATCCAACCGGTGGCCTTTCTTTTCGATGGCCGCGCCCCGGCAGATAAAAAACCGCTCTACAAACGCTTCCAGATCGAAAGCCTGATCAGAGTTCATAATTTTCTCCGAAAAGTTTTTCGTCCAAGGCCTGGGTCGTTTTGTACTGCGTCTTGGATCGCTTGATCTGGGTGGCCAGTCGGGCAAAGCCTTTCTCGCGTTCGGCGGGCGACGCCGACTGCAGCCAGATGTCGTAGACCCGATCTGAAAAATCTTTTTCACCGCTGACACGCCCCAATACCATGTCGATCTCGCCGATGACCATCTCGAACATGTTGATTTTACGATCCAGTACTTCCAGAATGTAGTCCTCGATACTGCCCATGGCGCACAGATTGTAAATTCGGACTTCGTTTTCCTGTCCGATGCGATGAATCCGGCCGATGCGCTGTTCGATCTTCATGGGGTTCCAGGGCAGATCGTAGTTGATCATTTGGTGACAAAACTGCAAGTTGCGTCCTTCGCCACCGATTTCCGTGGTGACCAGGATGTCTTTGGATTCCTGAAAACGCTGAATCTGTTCATCCTTGTCCTGGTTGGGCAATCCGCCATGAAACAACGCATAGGGGATTCTTTCCCAATCCAGAAATTCCGTGATCTGCTGCTGGGTGCCCAGGTATTTGACGAAAACGATCTTTTTCCCCGGTCTCGAACGGATCAGTTGCAACAGGATTTTGTTTTTGCAGGTGTCGGCCATGGATCGGGACAGGTTATGGATTGCCTGGACCTGCGCCAGGTGATCCGCGGAGAGTGTCCCTTTGGACAGCATGCGAGAGAGCGTCAACTCCACCGCCCGGGGGGACGAGCCCGCCTCGGCCAAAAGAGTCTTGAGCAGCAGCTGATTGCCGGCTCCGTCACTGCGGCTGATATCGTGGACCAGAAGGGTGATGCGCTCGTAGAGGTCCCGTTCACTGGCGGTCGGTTCCACGCGGATGGTTTCGGCAAAACGCGGCGGAATGTTGACTTTGGCCACTGCACGGGTATTGCGGATCATGACCTGTCCCAGCAGCTCCTTGAGCCGGGCCCGGTTTTGGGGGCTGGTGGGATCGCCCTTGGTCATGAATCGTTCGCGAAAGGCCGATGCCGTCTTGAGCTGGCCCGGCTTGAGCAGGGTAATCAGATTGTACAGCTCCATGAGGTTGTTTTCGACCGGGGTTGCCGTCAGCAGGAGCAGGAACCGTTTTTTGAGCGCATTGACCAATTTCCAGTTCAGCGTGTTGCGGTTTTTCAAATGATGGGCCTCGTCGACGATGACCATGTCATATTCCCGGCGGGTCACCGCTGCGACGTTGCGTTTGGATTTAGCCTGATTGATGGAAGCCAGAATGAATGGCTGCTCCCAAAGGGTAGGGTTGTTTTTCGCAAAACTCGGGTCATCGGTGGATGGGAAATCGAGGTTGAATTTGGTTTTGAGCTCCTCTTTCCATTGGCTGACCAACGGCGTCGGGGTTAGGATCAAGGCGCTTTTCACCATGCCACGCTGAATATATTCCTGCAGGACGATGGATGCCTCGATGGTCTTGCCCAGTCCGACCTCGTCCGATAAAAGGGCTCTCCCCCGAAAGGTCTTCATGACCTTGCGGGCCGTCTCTTCCTGATACCAGAGTGAGCGGACGTGTTGTAAATGGGCAAGGCAGATCAGGTTCTCGAAGGCATCCCTGAAGCGGATGCGCTGACCTTCGAGGGCGACTTCGTACTGCGGGTGGGTCGATGTAACCCCTGCTGACAATGCCTGTTGGAAGGATGCCTGGTCAATGGTGATGTCCACGGGAATGACCGGCAGCGCGGGCTCCGGCACTGCCGATGCAGGGGGCGCTGCAGGGGTTGTTTTCTGGGCCGGTTCTTGTTGTCTGGTTGCCTTGGATGGGGAAATAGGGGTTGTTTTCAGGTTGGTCCGCAGTTGCTCGTGTTGGTGTTGATAGTCGCAATATTCGCGGTTTTTTTCCGCAAACGTGCGAAGCTTGCGTTTGTGGGCAATGTTCATCTGGGGCAGCCGTTCGAGAACCTGATCGCACATTTCGGAGGCGAGTTGAAATTTCTTTTTCTGGACGAGCAGATCGATGAACTGCGGCAGGTATCGATCCTCTAAATGGTCGCAGCGATGCAGCCGGGACATCCCATCGAGTTCAACATCCGGATTCTCCATGGCATAGCCGAGATGGGCCAGCATATGCATGTAATCGCTGTTGTGTGGATTCAGCTTCAACGCTTTTCTTAACAGCAACAGCGCCTTCTCATGATTCTGCTGATCCAGGTGCCACTGGGCTTCGGCGAAAAAAAAGTCGGCTTTGTCAGAGCGCCGACCCGCCTGTTGTGTCTCTCGGCGCGCCTTTAGTTTGCTTTTGCGTTGGGCTTTTTTCTTGTGGGTGTTTCGTGTGCGCATGGGCGGATTGTTATGCAAAAAAAGGCCAAAAGACAAGTCCCCAAATTGGATCATCTCCAGATTCTTCGGATCGACGGCATAGACCGGGATGCCCAACGACTTCAGCTTACTAAACTTGAAAAACATTTAACGATTGTGATATTTAAGGATATTGATTTTGAGGATCGTCGACCGATCGTGGCAAGGCAAAATCGATTGCATTGGATGGGCTAAAAGCCTTCAGTTTAAACCGCTGTTAACCAAATTATGGGAGCTGAGCATGTCTTTACCCTTGATGAAAAACTACATTGACGGGGAATGGGTGGCGTCTGATTCGACCACTTACGGGGATGTTTTAAACCCGGCCAAAGGAGAGAAAATCGCCACCGTGGCCTACGGGACGGCCACGGATGTGGATCGGGCCGTCACCGCCGCCAGGGATGCGTTTGCCTACTGGCGGGAAACCCCGCCGTTGAGCCGCGCCAGGTATCTCTTTCGGCTCAAGGATGCCTTTGAAGAGAATTTCGAAGCGATCGCCGAAGTGCTTACCACCGAGCACGGCAAAGCCATCGACGAAGCCCGGGGAGAAGTACGCCGGATGATCGAAAACGTGGAACACGCCACCGGCGTGACCACGCTCATGAGCGGTTACACCCTGGAAGACATCGCCAAGAACATCGACTGTTACGGCCACCGGCAGCCCTTGGGTGTGTTTGGCTGCATCGCACCCTACAACTTCCCGGCCATGGTGCCGTGGTGGTTCCTGCCTTATGCCGTGGTCACCGGAAACACCTTTGTCTACAAACCGTCTGAGCAGGTGCCCATGACCCAGACCCGGATCATGGAGATCGTCGACGAGGTGGGATTTCCCGAAGGCGTGATCAATATGGTCCACGGATCGCGGGACGTGGTCAACGCCATGCTGGAACACCCGGATATCGAAGGCATCAGTTTTGTGGGATCGACACCCACGGCCCGGCACATCTACCGCAAATGCGGAGAGACGGGCAAAAGGGTCCAGTCCCTGGGGGGGGCCAAGAACATCGTGGCCGTCATGCCCGACGCGGACCTGGCCCAGGGCATGCCGTCCCTGCTGACTTCATTTTTCGGCTGCACCGGCCAGCGCTGTCTGTCCGGTTCGGTCCTGGTACCGGTGGGAGACATCGCCGATCGCCTGGCGGCGCAGTTCACCACTGCCGCCGGAACCGTCAGCGTGGGCGATGGCCTGGATGAGCAGACCTTCATGGGGCCGCTGATCAGCGCCGCCCACCGTGACCGCGTTCTGGGGTACATCGAAAAGGGCGTCGCCGAAGGCGCGGACCTGATCCTGGACGGTCGGGGAGTAAAGGTAGAAGGCTATCCGGATGGTTTTTTCGTAGGACCCACGGTTTTCGACAACGTCACACCGGACATGACCATCGCCAGGGAAGAGATTTTCGGGCCGGTGGTGAGCATTGTCCGGGCCGCCGACATGGATGCGGTGGTCGATCTGATTAACACCCGCGATTTCGCCAATGCGGCCTGTATCTACACCACCAGCGGTGCGGCGGCCAGGGAGTTTAAGTACCGGGTCAAGCCGACCATGATCGGCGTCAACATCGGTATTGCCGCTCCCATGAGCTTCTTCCCCTTTGGTGGCGCCGGCAACTCCATGTTCGGTGATATCAAGGGGCACGGGCAGGAAATCTTTTTGTTTTACACGGACATGAAGGTGGTTATCGAACGGTGGTATTAAGAACGGAGGGCTGAGGTCAGAGGACTGATGGCTGAGGACCGATTACCAGATTATCAATTTTGAATAGATATTTGCCATGGACAAAAAAATCGATTTATGCCAATTGGTTAAATGTGGGAGGAAAGCAAAGATGGCACAAATCGAATTGGATAAGCAAAAGGTGGAAGTGTTTTGCCGAAAACACGGAATCAGGCGCCTTTCTCTGTTTGGCTCCGTCTTGCGGAAGGATTTTCAATCTGACAGCGATGTAGACGTACTCGTTGAATTTGATTCTGGATATGCGCCGGGGATGCTTGGAATCG
The DNA here is from genome assembly GCA_018224455.1 of Desulfosarcina sp. Taxonomy (GTDB): domain Bacteria; phylum Desulfobacterota; class Desulfobacteria; order Desulfobacterales; family Desulfosarcinaceae; genus Desulfosarcina. The sequence goes on along the minus strand of JAGTUY010000322.1, from coordinate 975 downwards.
TAAGATTAGAAAAGGAATTGACTCCCCTTGTTGGGGGTCGAAAGGTGGATTTGCGAACACCGGAGGATTTAAGCCGTTATTTTCGCCAGGAAGTGCTTCGGGAAGCAGAGGTTCAGTATGCGCAAGGATGATGCGGTTCGAATCAGGCACATGCTGGATGCTTCCCACGAAGCGATCTTATTTGCAAAAGGGCGGACCCGCCAAGATCTGGATGATGATCGCATGTTGGTGCTTGCATTGATAAAAGCCATCGAGATTGTGGGAGAAGCCGCCTGTCAGGTTTCCGAGACGACGCGCAGACAAACGCCGGACATTCCCTGGGATGACATCATCGGTATGCGACACCGTCTGGTTCATGCCTATTTTGATATCAATCGGGATATCCTTTGGCGTACTGTCCAAGATGATATCTTATCCTTGATAGCACTTCTGGAACCACTATTGACTGAAGCCAATTCCGGCTGACCAATAGTTAGCACATTGGAGAACAATTATGCCCTTGACCAATTTTGGTGCGATACTGAACTTCGCTGAAAAGGTGGAGCAGGATGATATGGAATTTTACCGCCAGGCGTCGAAAAACCCGGCTGCCGGTCACCACCAGGAAATGCTCGCAACATTTGCCATGGAATCCAAGAAGCACATCTCGCTGATCCAGCGCACCCGGCGCGAAAATGTCACTGAAATGATTCTGGAGCCGATCCGAGATTTTGTGCGTAACAGCTACCAGTTGACATCGGACGATGCGGTCGCCATGGACAGCGCCGCCATCCTGGCTGCCGCCGTCGCACTGGAAAAGCGTGCCATTTGCTATTACAGTGATGCGGCCGAAAAGATGCGTGCCTTGGCCGAGGTCTCCCGGGCGCTGAAAACGCTGGCCAAGAAACGAACCCAGCGTCTCGGCCAGGTCGAGAGCCTTTCCGCTTGATCGGCTTCAAAGGCCGGTCTTGACAGCGTTACTCTTTTTCAAACGGG
>JAGTUY010000321.1 GCA_018224455.1 Desulfosarcina sp. | reverse complement strand
GGAGACCGGCGTGGTTCACGATGGCACGGTTTTCCTGAAGGAGAATCACTTTTACATCCACGGCGAACGCATCGAAAAAACCGGCAAGGATACCTACCGGGCGGAAAAGGGATCCATTACCAGCTGCGACGGTGACCGGCCGGACTGGGTCATCACCGGTCGAACGCTCGATGTAACCATCGAGGGCTACGGCACCGCCACCCATGCCGTACTCCGGGCCGGGGATGTGCCGGTGCTGTATACGCCCTATATCCTGTTTCCGGCCAAGACCAAGCGCCAGACGGGCCTGCTGCTTCCGGAGGCTGGCGTTTCGGATCGCTGGGGATTTAACTGGGACCAACCGCTTTTCTGGGCCATCAACGACAGCACGGATGCCACCTTGTATTCGCACTATATGCAGGAAAGGGGCACCAAGGTCGGCCTGGAATACCGCTATGCCCGCGCCGACGATTCACATGGAACCATCAAGGCTGACGGCCTGCAGGACCGAAAGATCGATGATGGCACCCCCGAAGCAACCCAAAGATGGGGCTATGCCGGTGATGCCTATGATCGACCAAACACGGACCGCTATTGGCTGCGGGGCAAAGTGGATCAGGAACTGCCCTGGGGTGCCAAGGCCAAGCTGGATCTGGACATCGTCAGCGATCAGGATTACCTCACCGAGTTCAGGGACGGACGCAGCGGGTATGATGAAACTCGGGATTATTTCTTGGAAGCCTTCGGCAGGGATCTGGACACCTACGATGAAAACACGCGGACCAATCGGCTGAACGTCAACCGGACCTGGTCGCGCTATTCCCTCAATGGCGACCTGCGTTGGTACGACAACGTGACCAACCGACGCTGGGAAGCATCCGACGACACCCTGCAACAACTCCCGGTGATCGAATTCAATGGCGCGAAACAGCAGGCCTTCGGCACCGGGGTCTTCTGGGACCTGGATTCCGAATATACCTATTTTTATCGGGAGGACGGCGAACGGGGACATCGATCCGACATTTATCCCAGGGCCTATCTGCCACTCGGGTGGAAAAACTATCTGTCGGTGGAGCCGTCGGCCGGTTGGCGCCAGACCGCTTGGATAATGGACCGCCGGGAGGACGACAGCCTGGATCGCTCCACCTATCGCCAGATCGTCGATGCCCGTCTGGATCTTTCCACGGAGTTTTCAAAAATCATGGGGTCTCCCGTGGCAGCGGTGGATCGTATCCGCCACAGTGCCAAGCCCCGAGTGGTTTACGAATATATCCCGGAGCAGGACCAGTCGGACCTGCCCTTTTTCACCGATCTGGATCGCATCGATGAAACAAACAGCCTGACCTACTCACTCACCAACACCTTTACGGCAAAAACGACGAAGGCCGCCCGTTCAACCGCAACGGACGGCAAGGGTTCCGTCTCTGCAGGAGGAACCGGGCTGACGGAACGGCGTCCGGCGGATCCGCCAACGCCGGCATCTTTCGACTACCACCGCTTTTGCCGCTTTTATCTGGAGCAGAGCTATGACATCGCCGCGGCCAGGGATGATCAGCCCGAACCTTTTTCAGACATTTACGGCGAGCTGGAATTCAATCTCGGGCGATATGTGGCGGTCGACACCGACGCCAGCTACGACACGTACGACAGCAATTTTTCATCCCACAATATAGGCGCCGCCTTCGTCGACCGCCGTGGGGACCGGCTGTGGGTGGAGCACCGGTACGAAAAAAGCGTCAATGAATCCATACGCGGCACCCTGTCGGTCAAGCTGACCGATCGCCTCACCGCCAGGGGCGAATACGAACGCAACCTGCTCGACGAAACGGACATCATCAAGGGCGCCGGATTTCTCTACACCGCCCAATGCTGGTCCGTCGATTTTTTCTATGCCATGGAAGGCGAGGACAATAAATTTTCATTTTTCATCAATCTGATGGGTATCGGCGGATTCGGAGAATAATCCGTGCGAATGCCATTTGCCTTTTGCCAATAGGGATGATACACGAATCCCCTTCCGATAGCCTTCGCGGATGAACGGGCGGGAAGTTACCGATCAGATGAATCATTTTGTAACCAATGGAACCACGCCCCATGGCTGGAGATAAACTGACGCGCGCCTGGTACGCGCTTCACACGAAAAGCCGTTTCGAGAATGTGGTCAACGACGGTCTGGCTAACAAGGCACTGGATGTCTTCCTGCCCAAGATCACCGTAAAAAGCCGACGGCGGGATCGGCACAAGATGATCCGCGTGCCCCTTTTCCCCGGTTATCTCTTTGTCAGGACCGATCTGAATCCGTATGAACACATCGAGATATTAAAGACCACCGGGGCGGTGAAGCTTATCGGCAGCACCCGGGGGCCGCTACGGATCGCCGATGCAACGATCGATTCACTCAAGATCATGGTCTCCACGGAAGGAGAAGTGATCACCGGAACCCGGTTTAAGAAAGGGGATCGGGTGATGGTGGTCAACGGGCCTTTTTCCGGTGTAACAGGAATTTTTTCGAGCTACCGCGGTGACGGTCGTGTCATCGTCAACATCGAAGCCCTGGGCCAGTTCGCCGCCGTCAACGTCGATGCCGCCGATGTGGAGAAACTTCCGGACATATTATCATAACTACTTGACTTTCTATTAAGTTCTATTTTATAGAGTCACTTTCAATCCCGTATACACCACTGATCGCTGAAGGAGGGTAAATGAACAAACTGGAACTCATCTCCGCTTTGAAGACCAAGGCCGACATATCCAAATCCGAAGCGGCAAAAGTGGTCCAGATCTTTTTTGACAGCATGGCCGACGCCATGGCCGATGGAGAACGAGTTGAAATTCGCGGGCTGTGCAGCTTCTTCGTGAAAGAGTACAAAAGCTATACGGGAAGAAACCCTAAAACCGGCGAAAAGGTCACCATCAAACCCAAAAAGCTCCCTTTCTTCAAAGCCGGAAAAGAGCTCAAGGAACGGGTGGATCAATAGACGGCATGCCAACCCAGCGTCCGATGGCCGGGACCCTCGCCGGCGAATCCGGGCCGAAAACGGTGCCGGTCCGATTGAACCGCCCGGGATTCATAGAAAATGGCGACGGCAACCGTATTTAACGCCATCGTTGGCCAACCGCATGCCTCCCGGTTGCTCAAGACGTTTATCCGCAACGGGACACTGCCTCATGCGCTGCTCTTTACCGGTGATGCGGGGGTGGGGAAAAAAACAACGGCCACGGCATTTGCCATGGCCTGCAACTGCCTGAAGTTAAAATCGGCGATTCGCCACCACCGTCCCCATCTGGATGCCGTTGATGCCTGCGGTGATTGCGGCCCCTGCAGAAAGATTGCCGAGAACCACCATCCAGATATCATCCGTGTTGCCCCCCTATCGTCGGTAATCAGAATCGCCCAGATCAGGACCCTGCTCAAGGCCCTGACGCTGAAGCCCAATGAGGCGGACCGGCGGGTGGTCATCCTGTCCGATGCGCAGGCCATGAATCCGGAAGCGGGCAATGCGCTGCTGAAGGTGCTGGAGGAGCCCCCGGACCGAACCTTGCTGGTGCTGACGGCACGCCAGACATCCGACCTGTTGCCCACGATCGTCTCACGGTGCCAGCACATCCGGTTTTCGCCCCTTCGCGCGGCAGACATCAAACAGCTGCTCGCTGCGGCTGGAGGCATTGAACCGGAATCCATAGAGGCGGTTGCCGCCCTCTGCGGCGGCAGTTACTCCCGTGCGGTAAAATTGATCGACAGCCGATGGCTCAACCGCCGGGACTGGATCATCCAGGCCATGGGGAGCCAAATGGCCGATCACGGGGAGCTGGGCGTTCGGGCATGGCTGGCATGGTCTGAGATCTTGGCCAAAAAAAAGGATCTTATTGAAGAATCGCTGGAAATCATTACAATGTGGTTGCGGGACATGCTGGTCTTCAGGACCGACCCGCATCGGGTATTGAATCAGGATCGGCTGGAGGCACTTTCAACGGCTGCCAAACAGGTCAGCCAGACGCAGGTTCTCCAACAGATCGATGCGGTGGATTGCGCGTTGACAGCGCTGCGATCCAATACGAACGCCAGATTGACGCTGGATGCCATGGCCCTGCAGATGGCAGGTGCCTGCCTCAGATAAAAGAGACACCATGAAAAAAAAAGTGGGAGTCCGGTTCAAAACCGGTGGTAAAATTTATGATTTCAACTGCGGGGCCTTTGTCCTCAACGTGGGCGATCAGGTGATCGTGGAATCGGAAAAAGGTCTGGGCTTGGGGACCGTGGAGACACTACCCCAACTGGTAGACGAGACTGGCAAACCCGGCAAACCGCTGAAAAATGTATTTCGCAAAGCCAATGAAAAAGACTTGAGCCAGGTCGAACAAAACGTGGCCTTAGCGCGTGAAGCCCACGCGTTCTGCATGAAAAGCATCAAGGAGCTTGGGCTGAAGATGAACCTTTTTTCCGTGGAGAGCACCTTCGACGCCAGCCGGCTGACCTTCTTTTTCACGGCCGATGCGCGGGTGGATTTCAGGCAGCTGGTCAAAATTCTGGTCAATCGGTTCAAGGTCCGCATCGAGATGCGGCAGGTGGGCATTCGCAACCAGGCCAAGATGTGCGGCGGCCTCGGACGCTGTGGCAGAGCCTTCTGCTGCTCATCTTTCATGGAAAAGTTCGAGCCGGTATCCATCCGCATGGCCAAGCAGCAGGGGCTCTCCCTGAACCCCACCAAGATTTCGGGTCAGTGCGGCAGGCTCATGTGCTGCCTGACTTTTGAAAATGAGACCTACCGGAAACTGAAACAGGGCTTCCCCAAAATTGGTAAGGTCGTGACCACCAAGAACGGGCCGGGAAAAGTGACCCGTCACAACGTCATCTGCAACCGCCTGACCGTGCGTCTGGAAGAGGGCGGTGATGTAGAATTCAGCCTTGACGACATTGTCAACGACAGGAGATAAACCCATGGCCGCGCCGTTTTATGTGACTACGCCGATATACTATGTGAACGCTCGACCCCACCTGGGCCATGCTTACACCACCATTGCGGCGGACGTGGTCAGGCGGTTTCACGCCATGTCCAGCGACCAGACCTATTTTCTCACCGGTACGGACGAACACGGTGACAAAATCGTCCGCGCCGCCAAAAAAGAAAACCGGACCCCGCGGGAGTACGTGGATCAGATCAGCGGCCTGTTCAGAAAGTTGTGGCCCGAGCTCAACATTTCCAACGACTACTTTATCCGCACCACGGACCCGGCCCATATGGCCGTGGTTGAAACCATCCTCCAGCGCATCTATGATGCCGGCGACATCTATTTCAGCGAGTACGAAGGACTTTACTGTTTTGGGTGCGAACGCTTCTACACCGAAAGAGAGCTCGTCGACGGCTGTTGCCCGGACCACCAGACGCCCCCGGAAATCATCAAGGAATCCAACTATTTTTTCAGGATGAGCCGGTATCAGCAATGGTTGATCGACCACATCAATCAACATCCCGACTTTATCCGCCCCGAACGGTACCGCAACGAGGTGCTGGCATTTTTGCGCGAACCACTGGAAGACTTGTGCATCTCACGGCCTAAATCCCGCATCAAATGGGGCATCAACCTGCCGTTTGACGCCGACTACGTCACCTATGTGTGGTTCGACGCCCTGCTCAACTATGTGTCGGCGCTGGGTTACCCGGATGGCGAGTTGTACAAGACCTATTGGCCCGTGGCCCAGCACATCGTGGCCAAGGATATCCTCAAGCCCCACGGTATCTATTGGCCGATCATGCTCAAAGCCGCCGGGATTCCCGTTTACCAGCACCTGAATGTTCACGGTTACTGGAACGTGGACCAGAGCAAGATGTCCAAAAGCATCGGCAATGTGGTGGAACCCCTGGAGATGAAAGACGTCTATGGTCTGGACGCCTTCCGTTTTTTTCTCATGCGGGACATGGCTTTCGGCCTGGATTCCAACTTCAGTGAAGAGGCGCTGGTCCAGCGAATCAACGCCGACCTGGCCAATGACCTGGGCAATCTCTTTTCCCGGGTGATTTCCATGGCCCATAAATATTTCGGCGGGGTGGTTCCCGAGCCGGATCCGGATGTGGAAAAGGAAATGGACCTCGGTTTGGAAAACCATTCCCGGGTCGCCATCGATGCCTATGCGGCCAGCATGGGTGATTTTGCCTTTCACAAGGGCCTGGCGGCAGTTTGGGAGTTCATTACCCACATGAACAAGTATGTGGACGTCACCGCCCCGTGGGTGCTGGCCAAAAACAAGGCCGCCCGGAAACAGCTGGAAACGGTGATCTACAATCTGCTGGAAGGGCTTCGCATCATCTCCGGCCTGATCTATCCGGTGATGCCCGACACCGCCGTCAAAGTGCAAAAACACCTGGGATTCAGCGGCGATGACGATTTTTTCAAGCTGGACCGGCTCACCACATGGACGGGGGTGAAGCCTGGGGTAAAACTGAGAAAATCCATTGCCCTGTTCCCCCGCATCGACCTGGAAAAAAAGCAACCGCAACCCGTGGAAAGGGCCGCAACCCCAATTATGGATATACCCATCAAACCGGAGATCACCATCGAGGATTTTGCCAAGATAGACCTGCGTGTGGCCACCGTCGTGTCTGCCCAAGCCGTCCCTCGGGCCAAAAAGCTGATCCAACTGGAGGTGGATCTGGGCGAAACGCGAACCATCGTCTCCGGCATTGCCGGCAGTTACGCCCCCGAGGACCTGGTGGGCAAACAGGTCATCGTGGTGGCCAACCTGAAACCAGCCAAACTCATGGGCGTGTTGTCCAAAGGCATGCTCCTTGCTGCAACGGACAAAGGCGGCGTCAACGTGGCGACAATGGATCATTCGGTCACGCCGGGGACGCCGTTAAGCTGACCGTCACCGGGGGTTCAATTCTTAAAAATGACCCGTTTTTTTAAACGTCATCGGCATTCGTCGCCCCAGCCCAGCTGGAAAGCTTATCAGGAGCGCATGAGGCGTCAGTACTTCCCCTCCAGACGCACCCGGCTGGACCGCGGCAGGCCGTGGTTGGTCGTGGGGCTGTTGATTTTGGCCCTTGGGGGGGTCGGGTGGGTTCTTACCGCAGGCATCAACACGGAGACGGGTGCGGCAGTTGCCGATTCAATCCCTGCGCAGAAGATGGAAAAGGCCCCGGAACTGATCGAAAAAGCAGATGTCAATATCCTGTTGGGCAAAACCCGTCTGATCAACCTGGAGGCCGATCCGATAAAGGTGGACTTCGACGGCCGACCCTACCGGGTGAGCACCAGCCTGGATCTGGAGCTTCAGCAATATCTTCTCAAGCGCATGGATCGGGTCAATTCACGCTATATCGGCATCGTGGCCATGGCGCCAGACACGGGCCGAATCCTGGCCATGGCGGGATTCAACAAGATCGACCCCGACCGGGATCCATGCCGGATGGCCGAATACCCGGCGGCCAGCCTATTCAAGATCGTAACGGCGGCGGCGGCGGTTGAGGAAAAGGGCTATACGGCCGGCTCCCGATTCAAATTCAACGGCTACAAACACACCCTTTACAAGCGCCAGTTGACGGACAAGACCAACCGTTACACCAATTCTATCTCCCTGCGGGATTCCTTTGCCCAGTCCGTCAATCCGGTGTTTGGAAAGATCGGTGCCCTGGTCCTTGACCGGGAAACCCTGCAAGCTTACGGGGATGCCTTCGCTTTCAACCGGCAGGTGGATTTCGAACTCCACTGGCCCACCAGCCAACTCGCGGTAAAAGACGAGTCCTACCACCGGGCGGAAATTGCCAGCGGGTTCAACCGCCAGACCACCCTCTCCCCCCTCCATGCGGCGGTGATCGTATCGGCCGTGGTCAACGGCGGCAAGCCGATCGAGCCGACGCTGGTGGACCGGATCACCGATGATGACGGCAACTTCGTTTATCGGACCGAGCCTCAATTTTTGACGGCCGCGGTATCCCCGGAAACCGCCGACGTGTTAAACCAGCTCATGATCGCCACCGTGAGCGCAGGCACCGCAAAAAAAATATTTCGCGGACACAACCGCAGCAAGGTGCTGTCGCGCCTGGAACTGGGAGGTAAAACCGGTTCTATCTACAACCGGGCCCATGATGCCCGCTTCGACTGGTTCGTTGGGTTTGCCACGGAAAAAAAGGGGCCCGCAAAAATGGTGGTTGCGGTCATGGTGGCCCATGAAGATTATATCGGCATCCGGGCCGGACAATATGCCCGCATGGTCATCGAACACTATTTCAAGGACTATTTTGCCAAAAAAGAGCAGGCGGGGAAGGATTCTCGCGGATAAGGAGGCATGAGTGCCCGGTTTTGAGATATTCGGCGACGAAGAACGCAAACAGGTCAACGATGTATTGGAAACAGGGGTCCTGTTCCGCTATGGCTTCGATGGGGCCCGCAAGGGTCACTGGAAAGCCAAAACCTTTGAAGCGGAACTGGCCCGACGCGTGGGCGTCGAATACGCCCATTTATGCGCCAGCGGCACGGCGGCCCTGTCCACGGCCATGGCCGCCTGCGGCGTTGGCGCCGGCGACGAGGTGATCGTTCCCCCCTTCACCTTCGTGGCCACCATCGAGGCGATACTGATGGCCGGGGCAGTGCCGGTGTTTGCCGATATCGACGAGACGCTGTGTCTATCGCCGGAAGGGCTGGCGTCGGCCCTGACCCCGGCCACCCGAGCCGTCGTTCCCGTTCACATGTGCGGGGCCATGGCCCGCATCGACGAACTCAAGGCGTTCTGCGATAATCAGGGGCTGACGCTCTTGGAAGACGCCTGCCAGAGCCTGGGAGCCACCTACAAGGGCAAAGCGCTGGGCAGCTTCGGCAAGGCCGGATGCTTTTCTTTCGATCCGGTCAAGACCATCACCTGCGGAGAAGGCGGCGCAATGGTCACCAACGACAGGCAGGTCTATGTCGCCGCCGATGCCTATGCCGACCACGGCCACGACCACATCGGCAGCGACCGGGGGGCCGAAGACCACCTGATCATCGGCGCCAACTATCGGATCAGTGAACTCAACGCCGCCGTGGGGGTGGCCCAGTTGAGAAAACTGGACTGGATACTGGACGTCCAGCGGCGCAATAAAGCCGCCATCAAATCGGCCATGGCAGCCATCCCCGGGATCGCCTTCCGCCAGCTGCCGGACCCCGGCGGGGACTCGGCGACCTTTCTCTCTTTTTTCATGCCTGACCTTAAAGCTGCCCGGCAAGCGGTCAAGGCGCTGGCCGCAGCCGGCGTGGACGGCTGTTTTCACTGGTATGACAACAAATGGCACTACATCCGGAAATGGGACCATTTCCATAGGATGAAGGCCGCGTCCCGCCTGCCCGTTCAGGCACTGGCCAATTGCCCGGACTACAGCGCCATCTCCATGCCCCGATCCGATGCCATCATGCAGCGGGCCATCTCCATGCAGATCAAGCTGGGATGGACGCCGGAACAGCTGGACCAGCGCATCCAGGCAACGGTAAAAGCGTTGAAGACGTTTCAATAGGCGTTCCAAGGTTCAGAGGTTCTGGGTTCAGCGGTTAAGGAGCCCTATTTCAAGATCAAGGATATTAACATGTTTCGCAATTTTAAAATGGTCTCCAAGGTCGTCTTTGGCCGGGGCTGTACATCACAGCTGGGGGATATCCTCAACGACCAGCGCCGGAGCAGTAAATCGGTGATGATCTTTCTGGTGGACGACGTCTTTAAAACCGGCACGATAGAGAATCGTCTGCCCGTCAACACCGACGATCTGATCATTTGGGTCAATGTGGACGATGAACCCAAAACCAGCTATGTGGACCAGCTCACCACGCAGGTCAAAAAACATATGGTCGGCAAACCGGACCATCACCCTTCGGGGGTGATCGGCATCGGCGGCGGCAGTGCCATGGATCTGGCCAAAGCCGTCTCACTCATGCTCACCAACGCCGGTTCTTCCGCCGACTACCAGGGGTGGGACCTGATTAAAACGCCGGCCGTTTACCACGCCGCCGTGCCGACCCTTTCCGGAACCGGCGCCGAAGTATCCCGCACCACGGTGCTCACCGGCCCCCAGAAAAAGCTGGGCATCAATTCTGATCATACCGTTTTTGACCAGATCGTCCTGGACCCCGGGATGATCGCCGATGCGCCCAACCCACAACGGTTCTACACCGGCATGGATTGCTACATCCACTGTGTGGAATCGTTGGCAGGCACCTATCTCAACAGTTTCTCCCAGGCGTACGGCGAGAAGGCCATGGACCTTTGCCGGGACGTGTTTCTATCCGGTCCCGAGGACGCCGACGACCGACTGATGATGGCCTCCTATTGCGGCGGCATGAGCATCGCCTACTCCCAGGTGGGCATCTGCCACGCCCTCTCCTACGGCCTCTCCTTCGTGCTGGGGTTGCACCACGGCATCGGCAACTGTGTGGTCTTTGACACCCTCGAGGACTATTACCCTGAAGGGGTCCGGGAGTTTCGAAAGATGATGGCGCGGATCGGCATTGATCTGCCGCGCAATCTGACAGCCGGCGTCACCGATGCTCAGATGGAAAAAATGGTGGACGTGTCACTGGTGCTGGAGCCCTTGTGGGAAAATGCATTGGGCAAAGACTGGAAAGCCATCATGACCCGGGAAAAAATCCAGCAGCTCTACTTGAAAATGTAAGCCAAAAAGGAACACCATGAATCGAGTTCGTATTGCCACTGCGGCCAGGCGCACCATCCGTTATGCATCGGATCTGCAGCGAAGGATCCGCATCCAAATGGCACGACCGGCAACCATCCATTGGGGTCGCCATCCGGCGACAGTGGCCGGACCGGCGGTGATTTTTTTCCCTTGCGTTCCCAGCCGGCTGTGCTGCGGCCTGGCCGGCATCATCGCCGTCAAGGGAAAAACGGACCGCAACATTTCAATTGACCTTGACGCGTTGACAGCCCTCGTCGACAGCGTCGAGGCGGATGCGCAGGAAACGCCGTCCCCGCAGACGGATGCCGTCACCGGTGATACTCCGGCTGGACAGGCAACGCTGGACAGCCTGCTGGCTGAAATCCGAGCCCTTAAGCAGGAAGGACCGTTTCTCATCCTGTTCAAAGATCCGACCGCTCAGAGGAGGCTCGCCGATCTGTCCTTTCGACTGTCGTCGTTTCTGCAACGTGAGCAGGCACGACTGGCCAACGCGGCAGGCAGCCTGGAACCCCATGCGGTGGATATCATCTCCACGCGTATCGAAGCCCTCAAGGACATGCGCTGGTGCCTGGACGTGGAGCTGGCCGGCAACATCGGACGCATCCGGTCGCTGATGCCCGGCAGCGACGACGCCGGGCCCGACAGCCGCATCACCGTCCTGCGACAGATCAACGCCGTGCTCAACAGCATCGACCGGCTTGAAGTCCGGGGCCGGGATTCGGCGGGAATTTCCATTTTGTTCATCATGCCGGCTGCGGCTTATGAAGCCATTTCGGCCGCATTGGATCAAAAGGGCCTCACCACGGATTTCGAGCGCCGCATGGATCGTGACGTGCTGAAAAACACCAGCATCAGCCTGAATCGATCGGCCACCGACGACGGGCAGTCGATCGTGGCCCTGACGGCCGTCTATAAAATTGCCGCCGAAATCGGCGGCCTGGGAGACAATATTCGCTTCCTGCGCCGGCAGATTCAACAGGATGAGATCCTTCATCTGATCGCCGCCGCACCCCACCGCTTTCACACCGTCTCGTCCCATACACGCTGGGCCTCGGTGGGCGCAATTACCGAACCCAACTGCCACCCGGTGGACAATACCTTGACCGGCGCCACCTTGAAGGACCGTCCCATCATCCACGCCTGCCTCAACGGCGACATCGACAACTACCTGGAACTCAAAGCGGTGATGGAAGCATCCGGGCGTATCATTCCCGAACCCATCACCACGGATACCAAGATCATTCCGCTGCAGATCGAGCATTACCTGCGGTCCGGCGTCGCCGTGGCCGAGGCCTTCCGTCTGGCGGTGGGTGATTTCCAGGGATCCCACGCCATCTCCATGCACACCGACCTGGCCCCGGGGAAATTCTTCCTGGCCCAAAAGGGCAGCGGTCAGGCCGTTTTCGTCGGACTGGCCGAAGACCACTATATGCCGGCGTCCGAGGTCTATGGCTTCATCGAGGAGACATCCCGCTTCCTGAAGATGAACGGTGAACAGGTGGTCAAGGGAAAGAAGGGCAACACCCAGGGCCAGATCTTCATCCTGGATCAGCGATCCCCGGGAGGCCTTGCCGGCATCACGGCCATGTACTACGACGGCACCCCGATCACCCTCACCGACGACGATGTCAAGCGCACGGAAATCACCTCGAGGGACATCGATCGGCAGGACTTTCCCCACTACTTTTTAAAGGAGATCTCCGAAGCGCCTCAATCGGTGGAACGTACCCTGCTCAATCGCTGGAAGATCGCCGACGACGGCAGCGGCCGCCATTACGTCATCCATCTCGACCAACGGTCCTTCCCCCGTTCGCTGGAGGCGGCCTTGGCGGGAGATCGAATCCGGCGGGTCTTTTTCGTGGGACAGGGCACCGCAGGTGTCGCCGCCCAGGCCTGTGCCGACATCCTGAAATCCTATCTGGCCGATCCCGCCATTCAGCTGCGCGCCCTCAAGGCCTCGGAACTCAGTGGATTCGAATTGAACGAAGGGGACGGCGCCACCAGCATGGCCGACGCCCTGGTGGTGGCCATCAGCCAGTCGGGAACCACCACCGACACCAACCGCACCGTGGACATGGTCAAGGCCCGGGGGGCCCACACCCTGGCCATCGTGAACCGCCGGGACTCGGACATCACCTACAAGGTGGACGGGGTATTGTATACCTCCAGCGGCCGGGATATCGAAATGAGCGTGGCCTCCACCAAGGCCTTTTACTCACAGATCGTCGCCGGGGCCCTGCTGGGCCTGAAAGTAGCCAGCATCAAGGGCCGCCGGTCCACCGAGTTTCTCTCGGACCAGATCGCCGAACTGCTGCGGATCCCCGATCACATGCGTACGGTTCTGGCCATGGGAAAACCGATCCAGGCCTCGGCCCGGCGTCTAGCGGCCACCAAAACTTACTGGGCGGTCGTAGGCAGCGGCCCCAACAAGTCCTCGGCGGACGAGATCCGCATCAAGCTCAGCGAATTGTGCTACAAGACGATCTCCTCGGATTTCGTGGAGGACAAGAAGCACATCGACCTCTCCTCCGAGCCGCTGATCATCGTCTGCGCCGCCGGGTCCAAGGGCACGGTCATCGGGGACATCGTCAAGGACACCGCCATCTTCAAGGCCCACAAGGCCGCCCCGGTGGTTATCGCCGACGAGGGGGAGGAGCGTTTCGGCCCCTATGCCGAGGATGTCTTTCACGTTCCCCGGGTGAGCCCCCAGTTTGCACCCATTCTCAACACCCTGGTGGGTCACATCTGGGGCTACCACGCCGCCCTGGCGATCCACGAGGGCTCCCGGTTCCTTCACGACATCCGTGAATCCATCACCCAGACCCTTGACGATCTTGCCGAACAGGGCCTGGACATCTATGAGGTGGTCCTTGAAAAAACCTTTCGTGAGAAAATCGCCGGGTTTTACCAGGCTTTTCGCGTTCGGCGCAAGGCCAGGCAATTTCCAACGGCCATCACCCATGCCTCGGATTTGACGCTGCTGTTCAAATACCTGTCGGGCCGTCTGCAGCTGTCCGATTTCGAGATGGATTTCGGTATCAAGGGTACAGCCAAAAATGTATTCGACACCTTGTTTCGCGTGCTGGGCGAGTCGATCAACCTCATGTCCCGCCCGGTGGACGCCATCAAGCACCAGGCCAAAACCGTCACCGTGGGCACCAGCCGCATCAGCGAACGGGTAGAGGGCATCCTGTTCGACACCCTGGCCGACCACGCGTTGGATATTTCGCAGGTCGTCAACCGCAACGTCATCGTCATGAAAAACCTCCATGGCGTGATCGACCACATCAAGGGCAGCATCCTTTACCGCATCGATGGTCTGGGCCTGCTGGGCGACCCCACGGATCAGACCACCATCGCCATCATGAAAAAGACGGGCATCCTCGCCCAGCTGCCCTCCCGGGTGGAGAAAGACCCCGTACTGAAAGGCACCAAACGCATCATCGTGGGCCAGGGCAACGTCTATATCGGCAAGGGCAGAAAAGACGGGCGCAGCATCGTGGTCATTCCCGCCACGTCCAATGACCCCACGGACGGCAGCCGCATCCGTTATCTGCTGCTGTTGAACATCGGGTTTACCGAATCGATCCCGCGGGAGAAGAAAATCAAGGCCCTGGGCGGAAAATACGATCACATCAAGAACATCGTCCAGGAAAACAGCCTACCCTGGGCCGACGATTACCTGGACGAGGTGGCCGTGGACGACCTGTTCGGCCAGTCGGCGGAAAAACTGGCCGAAGCTATGGTGGCCAGGAGGCAGAAGGCGGCGGGCTGAGGAACGCTGTCTTCGGTCAAGTAGAATGGGAGAATGGATTACTTTCCCAGCAGTCGCGCCAACTCTGCGAAGGATCGTGGTT
>JAGTUY010000320.1 GCA_018224455.1 Desulfosarcina sp. | reverse complement strand
TCCCCGGGTGTTCGCCTCGGCTCCCACCGGCTTTATGGCCTCGCACATGGGATGGCAAGGGTTTTTTATGTTCTGCACCTTGATTGCCCTTCCCGGCCTGTTGCTGCTCCTGCGGATCAACAGCCGGTGGCGAGACTGATCCCTGCTAAAATCCTTGTTTTCATAAATTTTCTGATTATGTTAGTGCAAAACTGTTCTACAGGAGGCGTGACACCCCCGTGACACAAACCAAATCCCCGACCCTCAGCCATTCCGACCGAATTCGGCAACTGGCCGAGACTCGACAGCACTTGCTGTCAATGCCTGCTGAGCAAGCCATGGCCGCTATCCTCGAACACCCGCAGCCGGCAGCAGTGGTCCACTCGTTTCCGGAAGAGGATCTGCATTTTTTAATCCATGACCTCGGACTGGACAACGCCCTTCCCTTGGTTGGCCTGGCCTCCAACCGTCAGTGGGAATTTATGCTGGATATGGAGGTCTGGAAAAAAGATCAGCTGAACTACCCGCTGGCCACCACCTGGCTGGAGTTGCTGCTTCGTGCGGATCCGGACCGGCTGGTCAAATGGTGCTTCGATGAACGGCTGGAGTTCCTGGAATTGTATCTGTTCAGAAATATCGAGCTGCGGGTCAGGGAATCCGATCAGTTTTCATCAGATTTGGAGGATGGATTTTTTACGGATGACGACACCTTCTACATACGCTTCGTGGACTATCCCGCGGCCTCGCCCGAGAGCAGCGCCGCCAAGGCCCGGCGCAATGAGATGTTGCGCCTGCTGTTGCGCCGTATTTCCGGGTTTGATCATCCCCGCTATCAGGGCCTGCTGTTGGAATCGGTAAGCCTGATTCCCGTCGAGACCGAAGAGGAGTTGTTCCGGCTGCGCAACGTACGGCTGGCCGAAAAGGGATTTTTGCCCTTTCACGAGGCGGTCGGTGTCTATCAGCCATTGCGACCCGGCGATCTATCGGCCAGGGGAACCAAAGCCCTTCGACCACCATCGCCGGGTGACCCCCGTTTTCCGGTCCCCCAGTTTGCCGCCACGTTCCTCGATGGAGACAATCTCTTCGTTCGTGCGTTGAAGGGGATTCGGGACGTTCACGTGATCCAGCAGCTGCAGGGAGAACTGGCCAGCCTGTGCAACCAGGTCATATCGGCTGACCAGGCGGTCATACGGAACCGCGACCAATTGAAATCGGTGGTTTCTAAGGTCAGCGGGTACCTGAGCATCGGGCTTGAACGGATGACTGAAAGCATGGCTGACAAACGTGAACCCGAGGCGTCTGCGATTTTACAACGTCATTTGCTGGCGGATATCTTCAGAAACGGTTTCGGCAGCGCCTTGCAGCTCAAATGGCAGGCCACGCGCTGGCGCAGGGACAGCTGGTGCCAATCACAACAGGTGGCCCTCACCTTCTGGGACGAGCGGTGGCTGGGGTTATTGGGCGGATTGTTGATCGATCGACCACAGTTTTACGATCCGTCCACTGCCGGCTCCATGTACCGCGATTTTCTGACCCGGGAAGAGATCGAAGCGACCGGTCGGGGCTTGGACCAAATGATTGCTCTGGATCAGCTGCTCAAGCAGATGGCAGTCACCATTGCAGCGGATTCGGGGATCCGGCGCCTGACCTACAAGAACCTTATGCTTACCCTGTGGGTCAGGGCGTCGTTAAACGCGTCACCGGTCGACACGGTCACCTCGACCATTGCCGTCTCGCTTTCAGCCTTCAAGGCATTTTATAAAGGACTTTGGACGGACCAGGCGGGTCAACGCATTATCGGCGACGAGAAAAAGGCCGAGTTCCTCCATTGGGCCGCGGTGGCCTCGGGCCAGTCGCCCGAAGATCTTTCAGACCGTCTGAGCACCGTATTCGAGGCGCTTTTCGATGAAATTGAACGTGAACTGGCGCCTGTGGAAGCAGGCAATTTAGATCCACGACATGTTGATCTGTTTCTGCTCAAGCACTGATCCTCCTCCCATCCACCAACAGGTCCTTCAATGCAAGTGTTCGGCATACTCTGTTCGACGGGAGCCGCTTTATTCTGGGCAGCCGCCGTCATCATGTTCAAAAAAAGCGGTGAAACGTTCTCCCCCATGGCCTTGAACCTGTTCAAGGGTGTGGTCACGCTGTTGCTGCTGGTGCCAACCCTCTGGTTTGCCGGCGTGCCGCTTTTCCCGGTCCGGCCGTTCACGGACTGGCTGCTTTTCTGCACGTCAGGCCTTTTAGGCATCACATTGGCCGACACCTTTTTTTTCATGGCCCTCCGGCGACTCGGCGCCAGCCGGTGGGCCGTGGTGGACTGCCTCTACCTGCCTTGCATTATTCTCATGTCCACTCTTTTTTTAAATGAAGCCATCGGACTCAAAGGAATTGCCGGCGCCCTCCTGGTAATTGCAGCCATCGGTGCGGATGCCTGTTCCGGGTCTTCGGCAGTCATGTCTCGGGATGATTTTTGGGCAGGGCTTGTCTTCGGCACGCTCGCAGTGGTTATGATTGCGGGAAGCGTCGTCATGGTAAAACCGCTGCTGGAGGAGACCGGCGTCCTGTGGGCGAGCTTCGTCAGGCTCCTCGCCGGCGTGGCGGGCCTGATCGTCATTGCGGTGATTCACCCCGAAAGGCGGGTGATATTAGGAGCGCTTTTACCCTCATCAGCATGGAAAATCGTCCTGCCGGCATCCATTGTGGGCAATTACCTAGCCATGTTGGCATGGCTGGCGGGATTCAAATATACGCTGGTTTCCGTGGCGGCCATCCTGAATCAACTCTCCACTATTTTCACCTTTATTCTGGCCGCCGTTTTCCTGAGAGAACCGGTAACCCTGCCACGGATGATCGCCATTGTGATGGCGGTCTCCGGCGCACTGCTGGCCGCCACCGCCGTTTAGTCGAACAGGTAGCGATGAATCATATCCGCCAGGCCGTCAATGGGCCGATCGGCATCTTGACCGTCACCGAAGATGGTGATCGAGCAGATAATCGCTTCCACGGCGGCTGAGATGACATGGGCGGGAAATATTTCAAGAGAGGGCCGTTGGATGCACCAAACGGGTATCTTGTCGAGGCCGTCGACGGTCCCGATTGAGGCGGCGGTCGTTTCCGCTGCGGCGTTCGGGGATATGAACGGCGTAGGTAAATTGCCGTCGGTCTACCCCGGAACGCCTTCCGCCGTTGTCATTAGCCGCCGTTGTCTTCATGATTATTCAGTTCGCTAAAGTTTACCGTGCGTTAGGATGATTCCTTCGGATATTATACAAACGACGCCTTCTCGTGGAAGGTAAGAGAAGGACATACGCGATTTGCTTTCGGTATATTATGCAAGAATCGCGCTACCTATCTGGTTAAATTATAATAAATAATTGTTTCATATAGTTGCAGACTTTGACAAGGGAAGCCGTCACAATAATGTGAAATTAATGCACCATTAAATAGGAAACTATTTTCCACTAAGAAAAAATGTTCTTATTATCCTTCGAGGCCTTGGGGGCCTGGTCAATGACCTACCCGTTACTGCGATCGATCGGGGCAAGCGAATTAAAATAAATAAAGCATGCAGTCAAATAATATCGGTTTGACTGCCAGGTCATTCGGGGTCGTAATCGAAAAGATAGCCGATGGATCGAAGACTCTTAAAATAGACCGGGCTTCTGGGATCGGGTTCAAAATATTTGCGGAACCGGACGATAAAGTTGTCCACCGTGCGGGTGGTGGTTTTCCGGGAATACCCCCAACCGATCTGCAACAGTTTTTCACGGGAAAGCGGCTTGCCACGATTGGCGATAAACAGTTTGAGCACCTTGGATTCTTGTTCAGTCAGGGAAATTTCGCCCAACCGGCAGCGTGCGGTATTGGTTTTAAAATCGATGCGATTGTCGCCAAACTGAAAGGTGTCGAAGGAGGGGAGGACCGGCGTGCCGTTTTCCTGATTCCAGCCGCCGCGTTTGAGCAGGCGCTCGACGCGAAGAAGCAACTCCTCCAGGTTAAAGGGTTTGGCCAGGTAATCGTCCACCCCGAAGGCAAGACCCTTGATCCGGTCATCCGGATCGCCCTTGGCCGAGAGGATCAGGATCGGCAGCCGCTCATCTTCCAAACGGATG
>JAGTUY010000319.1 GCA_018224455.1 Desulfosarcina sp. | reverse complement strand
TTTGTCCCCCCAGACGATGTCCGGCTAACCATCCACAGTTACTCATTGCAAACCATGCGGATATCCCCAGCACAATAGGGCGAAGCCGGGGCGGGCCGATCGCGCGATTGAACCGCGATGGTGCGTGTGTTCCTCACCGCTTGTTGCGAAGCAAAATCCCGCTCATAGGGGCCACGGGGAGGGTTCAAAGCATGTCGCCAACGGCCCGATGAACGACTGGCCGGCGGTTGGCAGTGGATTTTTTTCCTCAAATTGTTTATGATCCCCCAGTCAGAGAAAACACCTTCTTTGTTTCGGATATCATCGATTACGCATAAACACACTGCAGCCGTCAGGTTGACTCATGGCTGTTCAATCCGACCATTCATTGAGGAGGCACAATGGATCTATCGACGCAATACCTGGGGCTCGAGTTAAGAAATCCGATTATCGTGGGCAGTTCAGGGTTGACCAGTTCGGTCGAAAAAATAAGGAATGCCGAAAAGTGCGGTGCCGGTGCGGTGGTGCTCAAGTCCATTTTCGAAGAGGAGGTGGCCCTGGAATTTGCCGATTTCATGAAGACGGCCAAAAATTTTGCCGCTGACAGTCAGTATTTCGATTACGACGGACGAAAAGTTCCCATCGACTACTATAACTACGTCGTCCGGGAAGAAAACCTGAAAAAATACATCACCCTGATCGAGGAGAGCAAAAAGGCGGTGTCCATACCGGTTATCGCCAGCATCAATTGTTTTCTGCAGTCGGTCGAGTGGATGGCCTATGCCAAGCAACTGGAAGCGGCCGGCGCCGATGCATTAGAGCTGAACATGTTTTTCCCCCCGACGGATTTCAAGCAGAAGCGGGTGGACCGGGAAAACATCTATTTCAAAGTCACCGAGCAGGTGACCCAACATCTTTCCATCCCCACCGCCTTGAAAATCAGCCACTATTTTACCGATCTGGGGCCGATGATACAACGGCTTTCCCAAACCGGTATCGGCGGCCTGGTCCTGTTCAACCGGTACTTCAGCCCGGACATCGACATCGACAACTTCGAGACCACCAATGCGTTCGTCTTCAGCACCCCTTCGGATCTGGCCATGTCCCTGCGCTGGATTGCCATCATGGCGGAAAAGGTCGACTGCGACCTGGCTGCCTCCACCGGTATCCACGATGGGGATGCGGTGATCAAGCAGTTGCTGGCCGGTGCCGATGCGGTCCAGGTGGCTTCGTGCCTGTATCAACACGGTGTTGCCTATTTGGGGGAGATGCTCGAGCGCCTGGAGAACTGGATGTCGCGCAAAGGATTCAAGCGGATCAGCGGTTTCAAGGGAAAAATGAGTCAGGCCAAAAGCACGGATCCGTCCATTTACGAGCGGGTGCAGTTCATGAAGTACTACGGCGGTAAAAAGAACGTGGTCGTCTGACCCTGGCTGCGGCAGGTCTCCGTGGTGATCACTGGTCGTCTTCCACAGAAAGCAGGCGGGATGAATCACTATGACGTCATCGTTGTCGGGCTGGGGTCCGCCGGATCAGCCACCTGCATGGCTCTGGCGCAGCGGGGTGTGTCGGTGTTGGGGATCGATGCGTTCCATCCGCCGCACAGCCTGGGCAGTCACCATGGTGAATCCCGCAGCGTCAGGCGGGCCTATCTGGAGGGCACCGCGTACCTGCCCATGGCGCTTCGGGCCTGGGAACTGTGGCGCAAACTGGAAAAAGACGCGGGAGAGAAGCTCCTGGTCACCACCCATAACCTGACCATCGGGCCGCCGGATGGACCGGCCGTTTCCGGATTTCTGGCCAGCGCCCGGGCCGGCGGCATATCCCATGATTTGTTGACCGCCGCCGAAATCCGAAAGCGGTGGCCGCCCTTGGCCCCGCCCAGCCATTTTGCCGCCGGTTTGGAAAAAGAGGCGGGAATTGTTTTTCCGGAAACCTGCATCCGGGTGTTCCTTGCTATGGCCGATGCAGCCGGGGCGAGGCTTCAGGTCGATGAACAGGTGACCGGGTGGACGGCCGCGCCGGGTGGCATCGAGGTTCGTACCTCCCATGGCAGGTATACCGCCGGACGGGTCCTGATCGCCGCCGGCGCGCGTGCGCGGCGATTGCTGGGCGATGCCGGTGCCATGCTGACGCCCAAACGGGTTCCCGTCCACTGGATCACCCCGCCACATGCAACGGCTTATCAATTGGGGCAGCTCCCCGTCAACTTCTGGCAGGTCCCGTTCAACGATGGCGTCGGCAGCAGCGGCGAATACCGGGAGTTTTACACACTGCCGGCCATCAAGCCTGGCGGACGGGTCAAGGCCGCCTTCCACAACCAGCTTGCCGACGGCGACCCGGAACATCCATCGCCGGTGGTATCCACGGCAGAGGAGACGGCGATGCGGGCCATGCTGGAGCGGTTTCTGCCGACGCTGTCCGACCGGCCGATGACATCCGACACCTGTATGTATGCCCTGACGCCCGATGACCACTTTGTATTGGGGGCGCTGCCCCAGAACGAGAATGTCTTTGCCGTGGTGCTGGCCGGCCATGGCTTCAAGTTCGCACCGTTGCTGGGTGAAATAATGGCCGATATGCTCGAAGGCATTACCTCCGCGATCGACATGGGCTTTTTCTCACCGTTGCGCTTCGTCCGGCGGGAGTGAAGCCGGCCGTGCTCGCTATCGCGCTTCAATGCGGACGGTTACTTTTTTAAAATGACCGTCTTCGGCTGGTATTTCCGGATCACACCAGCCTTTTCAAGGCAGTACGTCTACCTTTTTTTTTCCGCGAGTTTTCTCAGCAACCGAACCAGATCGCCTGGCGCCATGTCCCGAAACACGATCCAATGACCACTGCCGATCACGATCATCATCCCTTGGTATACGGCCAAGGAATCAGACGTCGGCTCAGGCAGCAGCCATCACTCTATTGCCGAAGCGATGGTTTTGATGCCTTCGGAAAAGTCGGCATCCATCTTTGCGGTGAAGTCCTTCCAGTCGGCGCCGAAGCGGTAAAAGGCCATGGATGAGAGCTTCTTGGTGAGGATGGCGTCCCGGTAGGGCTTCAGCTCTTCGGCGTCGAGCGTGTTCATGATCGCATCCCGGCCAAGCCGTTTGATCAGGATGGCCGGGATGTAGTTCTCCAGTACCTTCCAGACCAGCGCTTTATCCTTAAGGATCACGGTGATGTTTTGCTCGCAGATCCGCTGCAGGGCAAAGATCTGCTCACTGGTTTTTTCCGACAGGTCGAACAGAGGAACCGACGGATCGGCTTCATGGATCCGGATCAGCATCTCCGTTTCCGCCCGGGCATATCGGTCCACCAGCACCATGATATCCCGTATCAGGGCCCAGCGGGTTTGCGCGTCGCCCAGCAGCTTGGTCTCGTAGCTGTCTCCGAGCAGGAAAGCGGTGAGCACTTCGGCAATGGAGCTGGAGAAGACGCCGCCCTTGTTGGCCGTGGTGTCCTTGATGTGTTTGATGCCGGTGGTGGTGGCGATGGTCCGCCTGGCGGCGTCATCGAAAAAGACGTTGGCGCCGTCGACGATGAACTGCAGCTCCTTGAATACCGAGAGAAAAGCCTTGACGTTGCCGCGGTTGATGGTGTCCTTGAAGCCGCCGCAGGGGATGAAGGCCCGGATGTCCGCCTGGCTGACAAACCGTCGATTGTCCGGATCGGACAGGAAGTTGCGGTGGAACAGGGCCCCGTCTTCCACGACCGTGCCGTCGGGAAGGGTGACATTTTTGGCGGCAAGGGGAACCATGAAGCCCTGGGTGCTCAGCTTTTCAACGGGGAATTGCCGGGTATTGGCCCGGGGCGAGGAGTGCCGCATGAAGGCGACTTTCATCAGCGCCTGCCGGTCCAGCCCTTGGGGATCGAACAGGATGGAGCCCCCGTCGATGATCAGGCAGATCTTTCCTTTGTAGCACTGGATTTGGTTGGCTCCCAGGTCGCCGTCCGGACCACCGGTCATCATCAGGCTGAGATCTTCTTCCCTGGCCCCGTTGTGGGTGATCAGGGTTCTAAAGGCTCCCATGACTCCGGTGGTGGTCATGCCGCTGATCTCGACCTTGCCGCCGATTCGCTCGTAGATCGCGTCCATGTCCGTGGTGACCGTAACGGAGGTGCCGTTGACCTGCAGGTCGGTGCCCTTTTCCTTGCGGTCGATCAGGCCGAACAGGTCGCCGTTTTCCAGCATGCCGTAAGTGTCGTGGGGGATGCCGATACGCTTGCCCGTGGTGAGCGTTCTCCAGTAGCGGTACCCGCGCTCCTGCGAACGCATGGCCACCGCATCCATCAACGGCGCGGTTCCCTCGTCGGGGCCGAAGAACACCATCTCGGGCTTGCCATAGTAGTCGACGATGCTGTCGTCGCCGAGCACCAGGTCGATGATGCCCTCTGTATAGTCGTACAAGGCGTCCATGCCGTGGCTGGAGTAAATGGCGTGGGGTACCACCACGCCCTTGGACCCGCTTTCGCAGATATCCTTGTGCTTCAACCGCTGAGCCTTGGGGCCAAGGGCGTAGTTGAGCAGCACGGTGTTGTCGATCTCGGTGGGGTAGTTGGCCGGGGTGACGCGGATCAGCCGCAGCCCGCCCCTGGCGATGTCCCCGGCCCGCAGGTGGGTGCCGCAGGCGTAGTGGCCGTTGACGAAGAAGATGCCGAAGACGAACTGATCGAAAACCAGAGGGTCCAGGATGGCATTGTCAAAGCGGAAAGCGAAGGATCGCTTTTCGGGTTTGTAGAAGTTGGTCTTCAGGGTGCACGAGGCCATCTTGAACATGAAGCGGAAGATGTCGCAATGGAGCCAGTTGTCCATAAACCGTGACGAAATGATCTTGTTGAACGCCGCGAACTTCTCATCCATCGCTGCATCGCTGATCCGGTCTTTAACCCCGGGGCGGAAGCGTTTTTCGAAAAGCGCGTAGAGAAATTTCACCAGGTCCGGGTTTTCGGTAACCGCCTCCAGGATGGCCTTGTAGACATAGGTGGACTTGTTGGAGCCATGGATTCGTCCGGCGAAGGCGTCCCTGTGATCCTTGCTGGTCAGGCTCTGCAGAATCTCACGGTCCGTGGCGTTGTCCCGCTCCTTGAAGATGAACATGTGGGTGAAGTCCACTGCGTTGCCGGCGAAGAGCATCTCGTTGAAGGTCAGCTGTCCGCTCACGTAAAGGTCCGTGACACGGTTGACGCCGAAGGAGAGATAAGCGCACAGGTCGCCCACCACTTGGGCCTCCTTCTTGCGCGGCAGTTCACCTCGGATATAGAGGGAACAGATCGACGAGGGCACGGAGGATTTGCCCCAGTAGGGCTCCCAGTAGGCCCGCTTGAGCATCAGGCCGTGGTCTTCGAACAGTTTGCGCAGCACGGGCAGTTGGGGCGAGGCAAAATCACTGTTGAACATCAGGCGCATCTCCCCGGTTTCGGGCAGGTTGAACACCTCGATCAAGGGGGTGACGGCCCTTTCAGCGGCCTTGATGAATTTTTCGTAGCGCCGCCGGGTGGGCTCGGGGGTGGTCATGTAGTCCCCGGCCAGGGTGAACAGGAACCGCGATTCAGCGAAGGCCTCACGGGGATAGTCGTGGACGGTTTCGGGACGGATGATGTAGGTGTAGTAGTTGCTCTCCGGGCTGTAGTAGTACTCGCGCCGGTGGCCGGCAATCATGTTTTCAAGGATTTTTTCCATGCTGTCCCGGGTCTCCAGGGTGGCGATGCGGACCCGCTGGACATTGGTTTCCTGCTCCAGGTCGAAGTCGATGTGGGCCACCCGCCCCACCAGGATCACTTTGCCGTCCTTGACGGTGATGCTGGTGGCGATGGAGCTCAGGATGTGCTTGAGGGAGTCTTTCTTGATGTTTTCGAAGAAGTAGGTGGGAAGCCCCAAGTCTTCCAGCAGGATGCCCGCCGCCATATTGATGCAGTTGGCGGTCAACAGCCCCTCTGAGGAAAGATCCACCACCGCCTCGTAAAGGACGCTGGGATCGAGTTTCACGCTCTGGGCCTTGTTGATGATATAGGCGCCTTTGGAAACCGAATCGGGTCGGCTGAATTGGCTTTCCATGACATCTCCTCGATTTGCTTAAAGGTAAACGTGACGGCTGCCCTATCAAAAATTGCCGGGAAAAAAAACGATAATCGGAAGCCACATGACGATTCAAGGCAAAAAGGCCGGCCCGATGCCCGAACATGCCATGACCACTTTGTCGATGCTAAGAACGGACGAAAACCCCAAATTCAGTGTCACCCTTAGCATTCTCTTGGAATCCGTCGCCATTGTCAATTGTCGGTCTTGCGGCATTTGACAATGGCCGTCACCTGCCGATCCGTTCAATGGATCTGTCGAGACCGTGTAAAACAATTGTAAAAACGGCATAACCCGTTGTTATGCCGCTGCCAATAGCCTACTTACGAGATTCAATTTAAAACGGAACAAGACTCAAAGCCAGCATATACCGCCCCCGGCCTACCTGGGTCCAATGGCCCACTGTTGACTGCATGCAACCCGATGGCATGGTTTTGAATGGCGTTCGAACCTTAAAAAAGGCAATAACCATGACCATCCATGAAACGATCGTTGTCCGGACACTGTTGCGCTGGCTGGCGCTGCTGGTCTTCAAATGCGCGGGATG
>JAGTUY010000318.1 GCA_018224455.1 Desulfosarcina sp. | reverse complement strand
GAGGATTGCCCAAGGCTTATGGCCAATTGGCGATAATTGTCGATCGGACAACCCCCAAAGGCAAGCCGAAGCGTCGTTTGTGTGATCCCGGGGAAGAAGACACCAAGGAAAACGATGTGGACCTGGCAACGGTCGAGTTGGTCGTGGACGTCCGGATTGTCGATCACGTGGACGGCCACGTCATGTTCAAATACGAGGACGACGACCTGTTCGTGGACGAGGGCTTCATCACCCTGAGCGGCTCGGAGGCCTTTCCGGCATACTTGATTGCCGGCCGCCAGTACATTCCCTTCGGCTATTATGACAGCCATTTCGTCAGCGACCCCAATACGCTGGTATTGGGTGAAACCAACGAAGGCGCCGTGGTGGCCGGCTATCGGTTCGGCGGAGAGACGGCCGATCTTTCCGTAGGGGCCTTCAATGCCAGCGCCCGGGAGGCCGGCGATGATGATGATGTCATAGACAGCTTTGTCGCAAGCGTGGCGTTGAATCCCCTTGAAGGCTTGATGGTGGGTGCATCGTACACCTCGAATCTGGCTGGCTCCGATACCTTCAACGAATTCGTTGTCGATCCGGACAACCTCGATTCGCTGGTGGGCGGCTGGAGCGCTTTCGTCAGCTTGGCGTTTATGGAGCGTTTCAACGTTATCGCTGAATATGTCGCCGCGCTGGATGCCTTCAAGGCCGGTGAAATATACGATGGCGGCGATACAGCGGATACGATTACCGCCCAATTGGCCGTTGAGTTTTAATGATTGCCATTTTTAAACAAGTATCTATTTTCAGCGGAAGGAGGTAAATGTGATGCAAACCAAACGTGCTCTGCTATTAATTATGATGGTGTTGATGATGATTGCGGCCGATCCGGTATCGGCGCATTTCGGCACGATCACCCCATCGGATGACATCGTAACCCAGGATGATGACAAAACCCTGAATGTTCAAGTCAAGTTCATCCATCCCATGGAGTTGCATTACATGGAGATGGTCAAACCGAAACAGTTTGGTGTGATGCATGGCGGAAAAAAGACGGATCTGCTGGGCAAGCTTGAAGCAGCCAAAGGGAAAAGCCCGGACCAGGATCAAGATTTTACCTTTTGGACCACCGCCTATCAGGTTCGCAGGCCGGGTGATTACACCTTCTATGTCGAACCCACTCCCTACTGGGAACCGGCGGAGGATTTGTTTATTGTCCACTACACCAAGGTCTGTGTGAATGCACTGGGGTTGGAGAAGGGATGGGACGACCATGTGGGGTTGGAAACCGAAATCATCCCCTTTACGCGGCCTTACGGGCTCTGGACCGGCAATCTCTTCACCGGCCAGGTGCTGCTCAAAGGCAAGCCGGTGCCTTTTGCCGAGGTGGAGATCGAGTATCTGAACGAGACGCCGGGAAATATCAACGTGGTGCTTCCACCCGCGGACCCCTACGTCACCCAGGTGGTCAAGGCCGGTGCCGATGGCGTGTTCAGCTACGCCATGCCGAAGTCCGGCTGGTGGGGCTTCTCAGCGCTAAACGAAGCCGAGTGGAAACTCAAGCACGACGGCCAGGAAAAAGGCGTGGAGATCGGCGCCGTCTATTGGGTTTACACCCGTGATATGAAATAACGGTTGCAGGGTTACCGATGCCCCAACAAGCGCCCTCCACCGTTTGGGGGGCGCCGCTTTTTTCCAATCGAAAAAAAGATCCAGTCCCAAAGGAGTCGATCGTGAGAATTATAAAATTTATATTCGTTGCTGCTTTGGTGATGCTGCTTGGCAGCGAAACCGCGCTGGCGCACAGGGTGAACCTGTTCGCTTATGCCGAGGGAGGCAAAATCTACACCGAAAGCTATTTTCCCGACGGCAGACCGGTTGAAGGCGGCAAGGTGCTGGTTTATGACAGCCAGGACAAGCTGCTTTTGGAAGACGTAACCGACACGGAAGGGCTGTTCAGCTTCGATATCCCGAAGGTCGATGATTTAAACATCGTGATCGAGGCGACCATGGGGCACAAGAACAGCTTCAAGCTGAAGAAATCCGAGGTGGAGGCCGGGAAATGACAAAAATCCAAAAAGGCATCGCCATCAGCGCCCTTTGCCTTTGTCTG
The DNA here is from genome assembly GCA_018224455.1 of Desulfosarcina sp. Lineage (GTDB taxonomy): Bacteria > Desulfobacterota > Desulfobacteria > Desulfobacterales > Desulfosarcinaceae > Desulfosarcina. The sequence goes on along the minus strand of JAGTUY010000318.1, from coordinate 4,301 downwards.
GCGAGTCTTCCTGGTCCACTTTGGGCGCAGGACGCTCCGGAGAAGGATGCCGCGGAAGTCGTCCAGCTTCTCAAAGAACACAACAGCAAATTGTCCAGCGAACTTCGGCGGATTCAGCGGGAGATCGCAGCCCTGCGGGCGGACCTCGACAAACCGGGCATGAAAGATGTTTTCGCCGGCATCGGCTACATTTTCGGGTTGTTCGGCGTGGCCGCGTTTGTCGCTGCGCGCCGAAAGGAGTAAATTATGCATATCTCAGATGGTGTTCTCCCCATTTCCGTGGCAGTGGGCGGCTATGTGGCCGGCGCCGGGTTGGCGGCCTGGAGCGCTCGCCGCGCCAGCAATGAAGATCTGCCCAAAGTTGCCGTGGTCACGTCCGCTTTTTTTGTCGCATCGCTGATTCACGTCCCCCTGGGGCCGACCAGCGCCCATTTGCTGATGCCGGGTCTGGCCGGTGCGTTGCTGGGGCCGGTGGCCTTCCTATCCATCGGCCTTGGCCTCCTGTTGCAGAGTCTGCTGTTTCAGTTCGGCGGTCTGACCGCCCTGGGTGCCAATGCTTTGATGATGGGGGTGCCAGCCGTGGCGTGCGGGTGGTTTTTTCAGAAATATAAAGGACGGACACAGTTGCGGCAGACGATCATCGGCGGGCTGGCGGGTGCGTCCGGGACGGCGCTGGCGGCCGTCATCCTGGCCATTCTTTTGGCGACCGGCGGTGAAGATTTTTTTGGCGTGGCCAAAATCGCCTTGCTGGCCCATGTGCCGGTCATCATCATCGAGGGTATCGTGAGTGCGTTTACCATCGGTTTTCTGGCTCGAGTCAAACCGTCCCTGCTAATGCATTCGTTCAGAAGACCACAAATACCGGCCCATGGGTGATGTAAACGTCATACAGATGCCGCTGTGGCAACTTTTCGCTATGGTGGTCGCACCGTTTGGGCTGTTGGCCGTTGTGGTGACGTTGCTCCGACGGCGGATCCGCAGGCGCAGTGCTGAAAAAGGCGATCCGGACTGGTCGGTGCCCCAACTGGAGGGCGCGGCCGGCCATTCGTTGATCCACCGATGGGATGTGCGCTGTAAGATCGTCACCATTATCGTTTACAGCTTCATGATCACGGCCATCAGACAGATGACGCCGGCCCTCGTGGCCATCGGCCTGTCGTGCCTGGTGTTGATCGTGGCACGGGTTTCCATGACAAAAGTACTGATGCGAATCTTGGCCATTGCCGGGTTCATTACCATGTTTTTGTTGGTCATGCCTTTTACCGTGCCTCTGCATAAAGGCGACACGGTGATCGTCTTCGGCGGGTTGAATTGGCTTCAGTTCAGTATGCGTGGCTTCAACCTGGCTGCGACCATTGCCGCAAAGGCCGTGGCCATTACCCTGCTCATGGAGCCGTTGCTGGCCACTGCGCCGCTGCCGGTCACCTTGCAGGGATTGTCCCGATTGGGCGTGCCGGATATGGCCGGTCAGATGGTACTGCTCAGCTACCGCTATATTAACGTTTTTCGGCATGAAGCCCGGCGCATGGCGACCGGCATGCAGGTTCGCGGTTTTCGCAAACGCACCGGCGTGGCCACCGTTCAAGCCCTGGCCAATTTTCTGGGTATGTTGTTCGTGCGAAGCTTCGAGCGCACGGAACGGGTTTTCGATGCCATGCGTGCACGCGGCTACCGGGGGCTTTTCCCGGAGCAGACGCTAAAGCGCCAGCGTCCCGCGGACCTCGTGGGCGCGGGACTCTGGCTGACCGTCGGCGTGGCGCTGCTTGTTTTTGACCGCATGATCGTGTGAGAAGCCCAATGCACCAATGGGAGTCACATCTGCCGTCTCAGGAGCCAAAGGGCCATCTCTTCCGCCTGACGAATCTGCAATTTCGATATGCGGATGGCCCCCAGGCCTTGAGCGGAATCGATCTTGAGATCGCCGCTGATGACCGCATCGCCCTGGTCGGCCAAAACGGGTCCGGAAAGACCACCCTGATCAAACAGCTCTGCGGGTTGCTTTTGCCCGACGCCGGCAATGTTTCTTTTAAGGGCCAAGACCTTCGAAACGGGCATCTCGAGCGCAGTCGGCTGGAGATCGGGATTTTGTTCCAGGATCCCGACGATCAGCTTTTTGGCCATACCGTGATCGATGACGTCGCATTCGGTCCGTCCAACCAGGGCCTTGCAAGTGAAGATGCTCGGCAAGTCGCGCAGCAGGCCCTGCAGCGGGTCCACCTGGCCGACAAGGCCTACCAGGCGCCCCATCGCCTTAGTTTCGGACAAAAAAAACGGGCCGCACTGGCCGGGCTTCTGGCAACGAATCCAGCGGTGCTGCTTCTCGACGAGCCCACAACCAACATAGATCCCCGCCAGGAGCAGGTTTTTCTGGATCTGCTGGCAGCTTTCAAGGGGACCCTGGTTTGCGTCAGCCACGATCTGCTTTTTCTCTATGAACTGTGCCGTCGGGCCGTGGTCATGGAAAATGGTTCTATTGCCCACGACTACGCCATGAACGACCTCGTGGCCCAAAGAAGCGAACTAAGGTCGCACGGATTAGATTTTTCTTTCCGTTTAATGCCCATTGACAACGGGGAAAAGAATGGTGGACCGGCGGAGACCCGACTCGCCGAGGCACAGCGGGAATCCGCTTCAGCGCCGCCCATGCTTGAATTAAGGGGTTATCATTTCCGGTATCCGGACGGCACGCGTGCATTGACCGGGATTGATCTATCTGTTCCAGTCGGTGAGCGGATAGCCATGGTTGGTGAGAACGGAGCCGGCAAAACCACGCTTCTGGCCTGCCTGCTCGGATTGCTGGAGGGAAACGGGACGTATCTTTTCGAGGGTCGGCCAGTAACCCGCCGCATACGCAGGGATTTGTGGCGCAACATTGGTATGGTTTTTCAGGACAGCGCCGACCAGCTATTCTGCCCGAGCGTTGGCGAGGAAGTCTCATTTGGCTTAAAACAGTTGGGTGTGTCCAAAAACGAGATCCGGGAGCGTACCCAAGAGGCCCTCTCCCTGGTGCATCTAAAGGGTTTCGAGCAGCGTGTTCCATTGCACATGTCCGGTGGTGAACGCAAGCGCCTCGCCCTGGCCTGCGTCCTGGCCATGTCTCCCAGGCTGCTGATCCTGGACGAGCCGTCCGCAGGCCTTGACCCTCAAGGGGAGGAACAGCTGCTGTCGATCTTGGGTGAACTGGATGTGACCCTGCTGATGGTCAGCCATGACATGTTTTTTGTCGATGCGCTGACCCGCCGCACCGTTGTCATGCACCGGGGATCCATTATCCAGGACCTTCCGACCGATGCTTTTTTCAAGGATTCAAGGCTCAGTAACCTTAACGGCCTGGCCTATTCGTTCCGTCAACGCTGCGGAAAGGCCATCCGCGAGTTGCAGCACCAGCACGAGCACAGTCACCATCACCGGCACCTTCACGCTCATCCCCATGAGCACGACGACGTGGTGCACGACCATCTCCACAAGCACGATCACGCACACCGACACCGCTTTTTGCATAGTCATCCTGGTGAAGAACAGGAACACCGTCATGCGTCGCGACAATATCACGACCACCCTCATGCGGGCGAACACGGCGTCCACGATCATAACCACAATGCTCCTAAAGGCGACCACAAGCACAGTGGCGAGCATGGGCCGCATGACCACGACCATACGGGACATGACAAGACGCCGCATGACCGTAGTCACAAGTAGCCAAAACCCAAGTTTTTGGGAAACCCCTTGATATCCCCGTCGGGATCGGAGTCGAAAAATTCGGCAATGGCCATGCTCCGATTCCGATGGTGTTGTCGGTCATAAACAAGTCGGTTGGTAACCAGCTGGGGTCCATGTCGTTAGACCAGCCGGAAACCGTCAGGGAAAAATGTTTACACGCATAGCGTTTTCCGCTAAAGGAACACGTCAAGCCATTGGGAAAATGGCATCTCACCGGAACCCTTAGTTTAAATATTGGTTCCCATAGCAAAGCCATGAAGGCCCAACCATTGATTACCAGACGGCCGGCGTGGCTTTTTTCATCCCCCCGGTTTTGAACGCCAGGCAGCCTCTGCCAATTCGACACAGCGCCGCTGAAAAAGGCGTCGCACCATATATTTCCGTGGCCTGCGGGAAGGACTCAATCTGAACCTCAGGGGCAAGCAACCTGAGAGTATATGTGACTGCCAATCCTTTCGCAGCTGTCAAGAAGTCAATGGCGACATCAAAATGATCGTGAACATGGCCCTCAAGCGAATTGCCGATTTTCACGGGCATTTGTGCCCGGATCTGGTCCTTGGAGGCAACTTGTGCGAGTAGAT
>JAGTUY010000317.1 GCA_018224455.1 Desulfosarcina sp. | reverse complement strand
GGATTGTCGATGAGCAAGGGCTGGAACTTTTGGATGACGATATGGCCTAACCCGAGAAAACGAAGAATGTCCCTTAACTTCCCAATTTGGAGCTGGCAATACGATTAAGGCTTATGCCGGATTCAGCAGCTTGTATAGCCAATTTTCTATGTATCTCTGGATGCACCCGGACCATAAATTTCCCGCTGAAATGCTTACCTGCGATTGGCTCGGGAATTGGCTCATCGTTTTTGCCCATGTCCAATAACACATCCGCTACGCGATTTCGGATGCCTTTTAGAGCCTTTTCCGGTGTATTGGCCAGCCAACTCAAGCTGGGGAATTCAGCACACAAGCCCACATATTCATTGTCATCTTCAGACCAGGTAACCCGGTACGTATATTTATCGTTTTTTGCGGCCATGGCTTACTTCCAATTTCTCAATAGCCAAAAGCACCTGTTTGACTTGATATGCTTTGGCCTTTCTTTAGTGATTCTGTGTATTTATTCTTGGATCTCCTTGCCAGGGTGTTTTATAAATTCGATGACTGCCTTTCTTCTGACGAGGCTAACGAAACAGTGGGGATAATTATCAGCCGGGCTTTACGGCCTTGATCAGTTTCAATTTGCGCCACAGCGCCGCGCGACTGATTCCCAATATTTCGGATGTCCTGGATTTGTTTCCATTGTATGCCTCGAGAACTTCGACGATGTAGCGCTTCTCCAGCTCGGCCAGCGTTGCAAATTGTCTGGATTCCGACGGCCCGGCCGAGTTCAGGTCCTCGAGAAACCTGACCGGCAGGTGTTTTCGCTCGATGGTGTCGCCGTCGGCAAGGATCACCGCCCGCTCGACGATATGTTCCAGTTCACGGACATTCCCGGGAAAATCGTAATCGACGAAGAGCTTCACGACGTCCGGCGAAATCGAATCGACCGGTTTTCCCAGTTCCCGGCGGTATTTGTCGAAGAAGTACCGAAAAAGGGGATGAATGTCATCCTTGCGCTCGCGCAACGGCGGGATGGTCAGTTCGAACAGCGTCAGCCGGTCGTAGAGGACCTTTCGGAAGGCGCCTGACTTGGCGCATGCCGCCAGATTCGTATCACAGGCGACAAGGATGCGGATATCAATGCCCGTCTCTTTCAGACTGCCGGAGCGTTGGCTGTCGGCCATGTCGAGGATGCTCTGCAACTGATCCTGCATGTTGAGCGGCATTTCCTCAACCTGATCGAAAAGGAGCGTCCCCACCTGGTCGGTACTGAAAATACCGCTTCGGGTCCGTATGGCCTCGGCCAGATTCCCGCTTTTGTAGCCGAGCAGCTGCCCGGCGAGCTGTTCGCTGCCGAAGTTGGCACAATTGATGGCCAGGAAGCGCTGGGCCCGGCGCATGCTCCCTGCGTGGATGACTCTGGCTGCCAGTTCCTTGCCGGTGCCCGGTTCGCCGCTCAGGGTCACCGTGCAGTCTAACGGCGCCACGCGTTCGATGTTTTTACGCAGCTCTTGCATAGCCGGGGTTTCGCCGACGATCAGCAGCCGTTCCCTGTCGACGGGCCGGCTCGAACCGGTCGAGAACACATCCGCCCGTTCTCCGGTGCCGGTAAAATCACGATGGGGGTGAATCTCGATTTCGTTGACCGGGTATTTGCCGAGCGGGTGCTCCCCACCGGCCGGGGTGCGGGGAGACGTTGCCGCCGGACGGATGACGACGACTTTACCGTCGCTGTTCAGTTTTTTGATAAAATTCCAGAAATCCCCCATTTCCTCTTTTTCGAAATAGGCCGTGTTGAGCGATTCGGTGGCCTGTTTGACCTTATCGTTGCCATGCCCGGTAAGCAGGACGGTTTTTAAACCCGGTTTGATTTCCTTGAGCTTGGTAATCGTCACCAGCCCGTTCATATCCGGCATCTGAAGATCGACGATGGCGATGTCGATGGGATGGTTCCTGGCAATATCGATTGCGGCCATACCATTGGTTGCCGTGAACGGCATGAACCCCAGTACCTTCAGGCGCTGGGCAATGGTTTGGAGCAATTTTTCTTCATCATCGACCAGGAGGACGCGTTTTGCATTTCCGGTCATGTTCTATTTCCTTCCGTCCGGATCGACTCAATTTGTTTCATTATTTATCATAAACGAAGAAAGTGTTTACAAAATAAACTATATAATCTATATGTCTCTTATAAGTTATGTTATTAAACAGGTCAACCTAAAAAATTGTTGAAATATGAAACAATATGATTTATTGATCGTCGATGACGAACAGCGCTATGCCGATATGCTGGCCAAAAGGTTGCGGTTGCGCAGATTGACCTGCAAGGTTTGTTATGACGGTCAGGCGGCCATAGACATTGTCGGGGAGGACTCTTTTTCAGTGGTTATCCTTGACCTGCGGTTGCCCGATCTCTACGGCACGGAAGTATTGACACGGATCAAGCAGCGCCGGCCCGAAACCGCGGTCATCATCCTGACCGGCCACGGGACGGAGAAGGATCGGGAGCAGTGCCTCGCCCGGGGGGCCTATTCCTTTATGAACAAACCGTTGGACATCGATCGGTTGGTGGCTACAATGGCCCGGATTAAAGAGAAATCGTCATGATGAAATCGCTGAACAGCCTTACGGGGGCCATATGGCCCCGGTTTCACCGCAAAGCTGAAGAGCATCTCAATCCGTACTATACGTTCCAGGACTATAAACAGACCTGGGGTATGACCATTTTTATTCTGATGATGACAGCCCTTTTGCCGCTGATCGTCATGACCCTCATTTACTACCAACTTATCGAAACATCCATCAATACCGAATCCCTTTTACGCACCGAGCGGACTGCCTCGAATGCCCGCAGGGCGGTCACTTTTTTTCTGGAGGAACGACTGGCTGCCCTGACCTTCACGGTCAATGAAATGAACTACGATCAGTTGACCAATCCCGGGCATCTTTCCGAGGTGCTGCGGAATCTGAAGCTGGGTTTCGGCGGGTTGACCGATCTGAGCGTGATCGCGGATACCGGAACCCAGGTGACCTATGCCGGCCCCTTCAATCTGGAAGGCAAGGATTACAGCAACCAGCCCTGGTTTATGGAGTGTCAGCAGCACAATGCCTGCGTCAGCGAAATCTTTTCGGGCTACCGCGACGTTCCCCACATCGTCGTGGCCGTCAAGTCCATACGCCAGGACGGCCGGTTCTTCGTGCTGCGGGCGACCCTGGAGACCGAGCGCCTGATACAGGCGCTCTCATCCTACAAAACCGGGGAGCATGCGGATATCTTCCTGGTCAACCGCAATGGACTGATCCAGACCCCTTCTCAGTTTTACGAAGGGGAGTCCCATCATATGAATATTCCCCTACCGGATTACTCCGATCGGACGAGAGCCGTGATGTCGACCGATCGAAACGGTCAACCCATCCTCATCGGCTATGCATTCATCGACACCAAGATCGCCCCCACATCATTTATTCTCATGGTGGTTAAGCAAAAAGCCGGGATGATGAAAGTGTGGCTGGACCTGCGATCCCAGATCAACTGGTTTTTCGGCATCAGTGCCCTGATAATCGCCGTTGTGATCACCCTTACATCCACGGTGATGGTCAACAAAATATTCCAGGCGGACCGACAGAAAGCCCAGACCATGGTCGCCGCGGAGCAGAACTGCCAGCTGGCTTCCATTGGACAACTGGCCGCCGGGGTGGCCCACGAAATCAACAACCCGCTGGCATTGATCAATGAAACCGCCGGTTATGTGAAAGACCTGTTCACCATCAAGCAGCAGTACAAGGAAGACCCGGATCTGGTTGAACACATCGATGCGATTATCGACGCGGTGGCGCGTTGCGGCACCATCACTCGCCAGCTGCTGGGTTTCTCCCGCCGTTTTGACGTTCAAACCCAGCCCATCGATTTGCAGGACATGGTTAGCGATGTGATCAATTTTCACAAGAAAGAGGCTGAATACCGCAATATTGCGATTCACGTGGACATCCCGGAGTCCATTCCGCTCATCGAGACCGACCGCGGAAAACTGCAGCAGATCATCCTCAATTTGGTGAACAACGCCTTCCAGGCAATCGACAACGGGTGTTTCCTGGACGTTCGTGCACAGATGGACGGGCCGGAACAGGTGCGCCTGTCTATCCAGGACAATGGGTGCGGTATTTCCGAAGATCACCTTAACAAAATTTTTGAACCATTTTTTACCACAAAAAAGGAAGGCCAGGGAACCGGTCTTGGCCTCTCCATTACCTACGGTTTGGTCCAAAAACTTCATGGAAACATCACGGTTCAGAGTAAAACAGGCCAGGGAACCACGTTTGTGGTCACACTGCCCGTCAAAATCGAGAAGGAAACCCAATCATGAAGGTTATGCTGGTAGATGACGAACAGAAATTTGCCCAGATGCTGGCCAAACGCCTGGCATTAAGGGGGATCCAGGCGGACGTCTATTTTTCCGGTGAAAAGGCGCTTGAATCAGTGCAACAGGGCAACCGTTTTGATGTGGCCGTTCTTGACGTCAAGATGCCGGGAATTGGCGGTATTGAATTGAAGCGAAGCCTGCAAGCTCTGGACGAGCAAATGAAGTTCGCTTTCCTGACCGGCCACGGGTCAAAAATGGACTATGAGGCCGGAAGTCATGAGGCGGAGAATTACCTGCCTAAGCCGTTGCAGATCGATGTGTTGATTGAAACCCTGAATCGTCTGGTCGGAGGGCCGCCAGGTGCCTCGGATATAGACGGCTGACAGGGGCGGGCGGTTGGACGGGTGTTCCCGCAGCGGGGAACGATTTTACAGGCGGGGGATACGGATGGACAACGCGAAAGATTGGTTTGGATACGACAGCCTGGCCTTTTTCGGCAAGGTCAACGCCTCGATTTCCCATGAGCTGAAAAACGTCATGGCCATCATTTCCGAAACGGCCGGGCTGCTCGGCGACTTGTCGGAAATGGCCCGGGGAGGGAAACCCATCGACCCCGAAATGCTCACCAGCAGCACCGACAGCATCGTCGAGGAAATCCAGCGGGGGTTCTCCACCATCCGACAGATGAACCGGTTTGCCCACAGCGTGGATACCCCCGTTTTATCCGTAGACCTGATGGACATCCTGGACCTGGTCCGCAATCTTTTCGAATACCTTTCCTTTGCCGGAAAAACCAACCTGCACACTGGTGAAGGGACCGCCGCCATGGCGCAGACCTGTCCGTTCATTCTCCAGGCAATCATTTACCAGGCGGTGGTCCAAACGTTCCAGCATGCCGGTCCGGGGGCGCAGCTGGATATATCCGTTCAGTCCAAAAACGAATCGACCTGGCAGATTCTTCTTGACGGCGTCAGTCTCAAGGACGGTGAGGTGTTCCCCGATGACCGCATCACGCGAATGGCATTATCGATCGGTGTTTCCATCAGTTATGATCGAGGTTCGGATCGTCTGGCGATCGATGTTCCGGTCTCCATTGGGTTTGTTAAGGGCAATGGCGCGGCTGGATGATGGCCGCCAATGAAACTGCATCGACCGGGAAAGGGTCTCAGCAACGTAAAACATTGGGATAGGAGTGGTACATGTTGGCAAAGGTATTCCCCTTTTTGGCTTGGTTCAAAGGCTACGACAAGGCATCCCTGCAACTTGACGCGCTTGCGGGCCTGACCGTGGCCCTGGTTCTGATTCCTCAATCCATGGCCTATGCCCAACTCGCGGGACTGCCCGCCTACTACGGCCTCTACGCTTCATTCCTGCCACCGATGGTAGCCGCCTTGTTCGGTTCGAGCCGCCAGCTGGCCACCGGACCGGTGGCCGTGGTCTCATTGATGACAGCGGCCTCCCTGGCGCCGCTGGCCACCGCAGGCAGTCCCGGATACGTCGCCTACGCCATCCTGTTAGCCCTCATGGTCGGACTCTTTCAGCTGACACTGGGCATCCTGCGGCTGGGGCTGGTGGTCAATTTTCTGTCTCACCCGGTGGTCAACGGCTTTACCAACGCCGCTGCCATCATCATCGCGTCCTCCCAACTGTCCAAGATGTTCGGTGTAACTGTCGACACCGCGCCGCACCATTACGAAACCATCATCCACGTCGTCAAGGCGGCCACCCACTACACCCACTGGCCGACCCTGCTGATGGGTGCATTCGCCTTTGGCATCATGTACGGCCTTAAGTGGCTCTCGCCGCGGATCCCCAATGTCCTCGTGGCCGTGGTCATCACCACCTCCATCTCCTGGGCAACCGGGTTCCAGCACGACCGCAACGCCGGCATCGAAGCGATTGAATCTCCTGCGATTCGCGACCTGATCGGACAGTTCAACGCGGCATCCTCAGCGCTGCCGTCGCTCGCGGAAGGGCGCACGCGGTTCGGTGAAGCATTGAACAAGGCCAAGCAGAGCCATGACGATATCGGCATCCTGGGAGCCGAACACAACGTGGATGTAGCCAACCTGAATATCTCACGCCTGCAGGCCGAAGCCCACGGCTGCCGTGAGCAAATCAGAGCGTTCCTGCTTGCCGGCGTTCTCCAGGCCGATGGATCCTTTAAATTTTTTCCTGAAGATCAACTGCCTGCCGGCATGGAAAGCGACGGGCGGACTTGGCGCATCAAGGTCGGCAATGAACTCCTGGACACCGCCAACCTCAAGATGACGGGCGGCGGTGCAGTGGTCGGCACCATACCGAAAGGCCTGCCGTCGCTGGACATGCCGCCGATCGACCTCGGGATCATGTTGCATCTGATTCCTTACGCCGCGATTATCTCACTGTTGGGCTTCATGGAAGCGATTTCGATTGCCAAGGCCATGGCCGGAAAAACCGGACAACGACTCGATCCCAACCAGGAACTGATCGGTCAGGGATTGGGCAATATCTTCGGCGCGATCGGAAAGAGCTATCCGACCTCAGGTTCATTTTCACGTTCGGCGGTCAATCTCCAGGCCCGGGCCGTCTCCGGATTATCCAGCGTTTTCACCAGTCTGGCGGTCGTGGTTGTGCTTTTATTTTTTACGCCGTTGCTTTATCATCTTCCTCAATCCGTGCTGGCGGCAGTCATTATGATGGCCGTTATCGGTCTGTTGAACGTTTCCGGGTTTATCCACGCCTGGAAGGCAAAATGGTATGACGGTGCCATTTCCATTATTTCGTTTGTCGCCACCATGGTATTTGCGCCCCACCTGGACAAGGGCATCATGATCGGCGTTGCGCTCTCTCTGGCGGTCTTCCTCTACAAGAGCATGCGCCCCCGGGTGGTTTTTCTGTCCCGGTCGGAGGACGAGGAGCTGCGCTGTGCGACGACCCATGGGCTGCAGGAATGTGCCTATGTGACCCTGGTACGCTTTGATGGCCCCCTCTTTTTTGCCAATGCGAGCTATCTGGAAGATACGATCACCGAAATCATGCGCAGCAAAGCGGGCCTCAATCATATTCTCATCGCTGCCAACGGAATCAATGACATCGATTCGTCGGGTGAGGAGACCTTGTCGCTGCTGGTGGATCGGGTCAGAAGCAATGGGATCGACATATCGATGAGCGGGGTCAACGAGTCGGTGATGGAAGTGTTCGGCCGCACGCACTTTATAGCCAAAATCGGTGAAGACCATCTTTTCCCGACCCTGGAAAAAGGCATCATCGCCATCCATGAATCCGCTCATGCGCAAGACCAGGAAGTGAACTGTCCGCTGTTGACCGCGTGCCGACTCGTTGAAGCCTAAAAGGAGGAGATACCCATGCCAGTCATTACCTTGTTCAGCGGCAGCTACTGCAACGAGAAACCGGTCCTCCAGGAAATCGGTGCGCGAACCGGTTATCGGCTGATTACGGATCGGGAAATCATTGCCGCCGCCAGCCGTCTCTCCAATATACCCGAAAACAGGATTGGGCGCGTGTTTTCCGATAAGGCATCGGTATTCAACCGCTTGACCCGCGAACGGGAGCGGTCGTTCGCCTACCTTCGGATGGCCCTGGCAAAAGGCCTTTCCGAAGACGATCTGATCATCAGTGGCTTTGCCGGCCAGCTGATCCCGCGCAATATCAATCACGTGCTGCGGGTTTGCCTGATTGCCGATATGAATTCGCGCGTTGCCGTCGCCGGCAAAGAGCAACGGATCGCACACGCCGAGGCCCTCAAAATCATCCGCCGCGAAGATGAGACGTGTGCCGAATGGATGTACCTGCTTTTCGGCACCAAAGACCCCTGGAATGCCTCCCTCTATGACATCTCCTTTCCGACTGACAAAATATCGTCAGATGAAATTGCCGCAACGATTGAAAAAAGTATCAACGCTTCAGTCATCAAACTCGCCGGTCGATCCAGAACGGCTGTCGATGATTTCAATATCGCCGCCCGCGTGGAAATCGCTCTGGTCAAGAAAGGCCATACCGTTGGGATCGATGTCCAGGCAGGCGCCGTCACATTGACCATCAACAAGCATGTGTTGATGCTAAATCGCCTTGAAGAAGAGCTCAAGGCGATCGCCGTCCGGGAGTCGGGGGTGATCTCGGTTGAGACCAAGGTGGGGCCCGGGTATTACCAGACTGACGTATACCGTCGCCAGGACTTTGACTCGCCCTCGAAGATCCTGCTGGTGGACGACGAAAAAAAATATGTCCAGACGCTTTCCAAGCGGTTGATGATGCGTGAACTGGAGTCGGCGGTGGTCTATGATGGCGAATCGGCCCTTGAATTGGCCCGGGAGGACGAACCCGATGTCATGATTCTAGACCTCAGAATGCCCGGTATCGATGGCATCGAAGTGTTGCGCCGCGTGAAAAAGACCCATCCGGCGATCGAGGTTATCGTTTTGACTAGCCAAGGATCGGAAGCCGATAAAAAAACGTGCATGGAGTTGGGTGCGTTCGCCTTCCTATCCAAATCCGTCGATATCGAAGAGTTGAGCAAGACCATCGAGGCCGCCAACCAGAAAATCCGTCAACGGCGAGCGGGCCAGGCGTCCAGCCAGACGGAACGTTAGCGTCATTCAGATATCGGCAAGTTGGGGTGCGATTAAGGCATACGAATACGTTTACTGCAGGTGCCCCGAAGGAAGTGCCCTTGGGGTGCATATGACTGATATTCCGAGGACCATTTTTTCTTAACCCACAAAGGTGGAGGGTGTCATGGAAACGGACAAAACGGTTAAAATTCTTTTGGTCGATGATGAAGTCAAGTTCTTAAAGGCGGTATCAGACCGTCTATCCATCAAGGGTTTCGACGTGACGACGGCAGCCAACGGAGATGACGCCATTGAAGCGGCCAATAAAGGGGGGTTCGATGTGGCGGTGGTTGACGTGCAAATGCCGGGCACCGATGGTTCGCAGGTTCTCAAAATTCTCAAACAGAACCACCAGTTTATCGAGATCATTATGTTGACCGGACATGCCACCGTCGATTCAGCCGTGGAATGCACCAGGCTCGGCGCATTCAAATACCTGGAAAAGCCTTACGATTTCGACAAGCTGGTGGAAGCGCTCAAGGAGGCCTATCAGGCCAGACTGCAAAAGAAGTTTGAAAGCAATCTGAAACGGATGGAGGCGATTCAGAAATTGTCCACGCATCAATCGCCGCTGGGGCTGCTCAGGGCCATGGCGAAGCTGGATGACAACCGTAAATAATAACTTTTAAAAGGAACCTGTTATGAGAAGATCGCTTAAGATACAATCCGTTGTCGTCACCGTTTTTGCTTTTATCATTGTTGGGATGGTTGTCGGCTGCGGCAATGGTGAGAAGTTGGAGACACAGATCAGCGGCTCATATCAACGCACACAGGGTGACGGCACCGTCGAGGTCAACCTCGACAAAAGTCCAATGTCATTGGTTTTCGACGGCAAGACCTACGCGACCACCATCGATAATGTCGATATGGGCAACAACACTGTTCATCTCAAGGTGGCAACCGACAACGGGGCTTCGGAGGAGTGGGTCCTGCAGCAGAGGTGGGATGACAACGGATCGTCATTCAAGCTGACCTTCAGCCATGGCGGCACGCAAGAGACACTGGTGCCCGCCGGCCAATCTTAGCGGGGGTTCGTCAACATTAAAATGAAACTGAAGACCGCAACGATGCTATTTTTTTTGGCCATGGTGTTGGCCAGTTTTCATCCACCGCTGTCTGACGCCAATGCGGATTCAAGCGTCGATGAAATGCAGACGGTGACGGCGTATTCGTATCATGCCGGTCCGGGTGATTC
>JAGTUY010000316.1 GCA_018224455.1 Desulfosarcina sp. | reverse complement strand
GTCGAACGCATCGAAGTGATTCAGGGTGTTGATGGCCGCCTGCTTCTCGCACGACAGATCCACCTGGTCATCGGCGTCGCAGTCTCGCTCCCGGCACCAGGCTTCCAGAAAGCGCAGGCACTCCTCGGCATTGTCCCGGTTGATGGAATCGATGGCCACCTTTCCCGGGTCCACGTAATCACGCTGGAACTGGTTGATCAGGTTGCGCTTCTTGGAATACCGGTTTCCTTTGAGCCCGGCCAGGTCGTCGACCCGGTAGACATAGTCGTCATAGGCGCCCTGGTGCCTTATCGTGAAATAGCGGTCGACAGCCTTTTCGCCGAAATGGTTCACATACATCTCGGGGACGAACCAGTATTCCGTGTGCCCGGACAGTTCGGCCACCCTCACCAGTTCCTCGGGAGCAAACATCCGTTCCGGCGAGATCGGCAGCAGCAGATGCCGGTTCTTTTTGACGGTTTCGAATTCGGCCGCCACGATGAACGCACCTTCATATTCGGCGCCGAAAGGCATGTACTCGTCATTGGTCCAGGCGATGATGGAGGACAGGGAGTAAGCGCACAGAGGATAACGCTGATTGTTGAAATAGGGGGAATAGGTCGCGTAGTCCGGCGGTGTCAGTTGTTTAAAATTGATCATGATGTCTTAAGCATGGGCACGGAATCGGCCATGGGCGAGAACCCCAGGGGTCGATAAAATGGATGCGTTTTCCTTTCTGCAATGAGGCCGATCCAGGCGATGCCATCGCCTTCCAGACGGGCCACCAAAGCCGCCACCATCTGCGAACCGATACCCTGCCTCCTGAAGGCCGGGTCCACGGTCACGTCCTGAATGTAAGCGTCGCTGATCCGGTCACTGATCGCGCGGCCCATGGCGACAATGGTTTTTGCCTGGCGGGCCACCAGAAAGCAGTGGCTGCCGGCAACGATAGCGGCAACGTGGGATGGGTTGTCCGCCTCGTCCGTCCACCAGCCGGCCTGCCGGTAGAGTTCGGTCAATCGATCGATATCCATCCGGCTCGGGGTTTCAAGAAACGAATATTCTATCATCAGCTAAAAATCACCCGGCGGGATTGTCGAAGATACAAGAGACCTTATTGCGGCCGGCCTGCTTGGATTGGTACATGGCCTGATCGGCCCGCTGCACAAAGCTGGCGATCTCTTCGTCCTGCCGATACTGCGTCACACCGATGCTGATGGTAATTTCCAGATCAGACACCGTGCCGCAGGAGAAATCCTCGGCAGCCACGGCAGACCGAAGCCGCTCGGCCACCGTCCTGGCTTCTTCGCCATGCGTTCCCGGCAGGATGATGGTAAACTCTTCGCCGCCGTATCGGTAGGCAGAATCCATCTTGCGAAGGCAGGACTTGATGACCCGTCCAAGATGTAGAAGTATTTTATCGCCTTCCAGATGGCCGTAGGTATCGTTGAAGTCCTTGAAATTATCGATATCCAGCAGAAGCAGGCTCAGCTTGTGCCCGTACCGGTTGAAGCGTTCGATCTCCCCTTTGAGCTGGGTGTAAAAATGCCGTGAGTTGAACAGCTGGGTGAGGCCATCGGTAATGGAAAGCTTTTTCAGCTTCTCCAGCATTTGTATCCGCTCTTGGTTGAGGCGGCGTTCATTGAGCACCCGTTTGAGGCGCAGCAGCAGTTCTTCGAAGCGCACCGGCTTGAAGACAAAATCACTAGCCCCCTTGCTGATGGCCTCTTCGTATGAGTATTCCGTGCTGTAACCGGTCATGACGATGACATCGATGTCATGCTTCCGCTTGATCCGGTCGGTCAATGCCAGGCCGTCCATGCCGGGCAGCAGGATGTCGGTGATGACGACTTCGACAAGATGTCCCGAAAGCACCTCCAACGCCTCTTCGGCGCTGGATGCGACCGACGCCTCGTATCCCGAAATGACGACAAACTCATGCATCGCATCCCGGATGGAGAGATCGTCGTCAACAATAAGGATGTGAGGCGTCATGATGCTCGTGTTACATTGTCGGCAGAACGCTTGCGGATAGCGGTTGACATGCCCGAAAACGGTCTGATATTAGTGAAAATTTCACAAAAACAGATAATTATAGCCATGTTAAAAACCGGTGTCAACCGGCAGATGGAACCTGTTTGGATTGAACCTGTAATAATATGAAAAACATACGCAACTTCAGCATCATCGCTCACATCGACCATGGCAAGTCCACCCTGTCCGACCGCATGATCCAGTCCAGCAAAATCATCGCGGACCGGGATTTCAAGGACCAGATTCTCGACTCCATGGATATCGAGCGCGAGCGGGGCATCACCATCAAGAGCCAAACCGTCTGTTTGCCATATAAATCCAAGGATGGCAAGACCTACGACCTGAACCTGATCGACACACCGGGCCACGTGGACTTCACCTACGAAGTCTCCCGGGCGCTGGCCTCCTGCGAGGGGGCCCTCCTGCTGGTCGACGCCAGCCAGGGCGTGGAGGCCCAGACCCTGGCCAACCTCTACCTGGCCCTGGAGCACAACCTGGAAATCATACCGGTGATCAACAAGATCGACCTACCATCGGCGGACATCGACCGGGTCAAGGACCAGATCGAAGAGGATCTGGGGCTGGACCCGGAAACGGCCATCCTGGCCTCGGCCAAAGAAGGCGTGGGTATCGACAAGATCATGGAAGCCGTGGTGCAGAAGCTGCCGCCACCCACTGGCGATGCCGACGCGCCGCTGAAGGCCTTGATCTTCGATTCGCACTATGACCCGTTCAGAGGCACCATTGTCCACTTCCGGATCAAGGAGGGAACCATCCGTGCCGGGGATCGCATCCGCTTCATGTCCAACAACGCCTCCTACAAGGTCGAGGAGGTGGGTGTATTCCAGATCGTCCGGGTACCCAGAAAAGAACTGTGTGCCGGAGAGGTGGGGTACATGATCGCCGGCATCAAAACGGTAAGCGACACCCGTTGCGGCGACACGGTCACCGGTCACCGCCAGCCATGCGACAAACCGCTTTCCGGGTTCAAGGAAGCCAAGCCGGTGGTCTTTTCATCCATCTACCCGGTGGCATCCGACGACTACGAAGACCTGATCGTGGCCATGGAAAAACTCAAACTCAACGACGCTTCGCTGATCTACGAAAAAGACAGCAGCGCCGCCCTTGGATTCGGCTTTCGCTGCGGCTTTTTGGGATTGCTGCACCTGGAAGTGGTCCAGGAGCGCCTGGAGCGCGAGTACGACCTCTCCCTGATCCTCACCGCGCCGTCGGTTCGCTACCGCCTGATGATGAACGACGGCGAGGAGTTGATCATCGACAACCCGGCCCTTTACCCTGACCCGACCAACATCGAGTATGCCATGGAGCCCTACATCAAAGCGGCCATCATCATCCCGGACCGCTACATGGGCGCCGTGATGAAACTTTGCCTGGAGCGCCGGGGCATCAACAAGAACTACCAGTACCTGACCAACAAACGTCTGGAGATGGTTTTCGAACTGCCATTGGGGGAGGTGATCTACGACTTTTACGACCGGCTCAAATCCATCACCCAGGGCTATGGCTCCTTCGACTACGAACTGATCGATTACCGCCGGACCGACCTGGTCAAGCTGGATTTTCTGATCAACGGTGAACGGGTGGATGCCCTGTCCATGCTGATCCACCGGGACAACGCCGTGGGCCGCGCCCGCATCGCCTGCGACAAGCTCAAAGACGAGATCCCCCGTCAGATGTTCAAGATCGCCATCCAAGGCGCCATCGGCGGCAATATCATCTCCCGTTCCACCGTGTCGGCATTTCGCAAGGATGTTACCGCCAAGTGCTACGGCGGGGACATCAGCCGCAAACGCAAGCTGCTGGAGAAACAAAAAAAAGGCAAGAAGCGCATGAAAATGGTGGGCCAGGTGATGCTGCCCCAGTCCGCCTTTCTGGCTGTGCTGAAAACCGACACGGATTAACCGGGGTTAACATGACGATTGCCGCCTACCTGACACTTGCCCTGCTGCTGGGGCTCTTCGTCCTGCTGGTAAAAACGAAGATCCCGGCACCGGCGATTTTCGTCGGGGCGCTGGCCGCGGCAATGACCCTCAAGCTGGCACCGACCGATGAGCTGTTGAAGGGATTCAGCAACCAGGGCATGCTCACCGTGGCCGTCCTGTTCATGGTGGCGGCCGGCATGTATGCCACCGGCGCCATCACCATGATCATGGACAAGCTCATCGGCCTGCCCAAGTCCGTTGCCGGCGCCCAGGTCAAGATACTGCCCCCCATCGCCATAGGCAGTGCATTCCTCAACAACACCCCAAACGGCTGAATTCGAAGTCCCTGAAGGGTCGCGGTTCGTTGATCGCACCCTGGAGCAGACCGGTATTGCCAGCGGCGACAACGTTGAAGTGCTCTACATTCGACGCGCGACCACGATCCTGACCAATGACCTGATGCATGAGCGGCTGGAAGCGGGCGACCTGTTGTCCTTTTCCGCCGATGTCAACGCCATGACCGAGCTGTGGCGGACCAACGCATTGGTGCCGCATCTCACCTTGAACCCCATGGAAACCGAGCGGCACACCCACCATCTGGTCAAAGCCGTGGTCTCACGGCAAAGCCCAGCAGTGGGAAAAAAGATTCCCGACCTCCCCCGGGATATCAACGCCTGCCAGTATAAATTCGTGGCCCTTTCCCGGGACAGCCAGCCCCTTGCCGGCCCCCTGGAGGAGGTCGTCATCGAAGCCGGCGACAATGCGGTCCTGGAAGTCAATGACGATTTTTTCTATGAATGCCAGATCGACCACAACTTTGCCCTGACCAAGGCCCTGGATGGCTTTCATCTCCAGCGCACGGACCGGGCGGTGGAGGCCAGTCTGATTACCCTGACGATGATCGTCGTTGTGGCCATGGGCTGGATGAGCATGCTCAATGCCAGCCTGCTGGCCAGCGGGGCCATGACCTTCACCGGCTGCCTCAGCCTGCGCACGGCCGCGCGCAGCATTGACTGGGGGACCCTGGTGGTGATTGCCTGCGCCATCGGCCTGGAGTCGGCGGTTACCCGCAGCGGCTTGG
>JAGTUY010000315.1 GCA_018224455.1 Desulfosarcina sp. | reverse complement strand
TCAGGGGTCCGTGTGCTGCCGACGGCAGCGGATCAGATGCGGGCGGTGCTCAACTACCATGTGACCTTTGCCGATGTGCAGCGGGCGCTGGCCGTATTCAGCCGGGTCATGAAGTAAAAAAGGTTCTGGGTTCTGGGTTCAGGGTTAACATTTTCTATCAACCCTGAACCTTAGAACCTATGAACGCCCACAAAAAAGGCGGTCTGCCGGTTTCAGCTGAACCGGCAGGCCGCCCTTATAGGGCGATGGGGGCGGCAGGTTAAACGGCGTCTCTCAATTTCTTTCCGGGTTTGAACTTTACCACGTTGGCAGCTTTGATCTTGATCACCTCGCCGGTCTGGGGATTGCGTCCCTTGCGGGCTTTGCGGCGAACTTTCATGAAGGTTCCAAAACCCACCAGGGTCACCTTCCCGTCTTTTTTCTTCAAGGCTTTGGCGACGTTGGCGGTGAAAGAATCCAGCGCGGCAGCAGCGGCGACTTTGGTGACGCCTGATTCTTCTGCCATTTTCTCAACTAATTCAGCTTTTGTCATCGTTTCCTCCTTTGATGGGTGTGAGATAGGAACCTAATAATTATACTTATTTTTTCGCATTACAGTAATTCTTTGGTCGTGTCAACAGCGAAACCGCATGAAACAAGGGTTTGGAAGAAGAAAACGATCTTCAATGCCTGAAACTGCGCTGTCCGGTATAGACCATGGCCACATCGGACGCGTTGCACGCCTCGATAGACTGGTAGTCGTTGTTTGATCCGCCGGGTTGAACCACGGCGGTGATACCTTCACGGATACCCACATCCACGCCGTCCCGGAAAGGAAAGAATGCGTCGCTGACCATGCTTGCACCGATGAGCCCACCCTTTTCGGCTGCTACGCGGACGTCGATCTCCGCTTTGCGGTGCGGGTCTTTCAGGTCATTGTAGGCCGTCTGCCAGGCTTCGAAGCTGTAGCGGTCGGCCAATTTGCGGTAGGCCTTGTCCCGGGCGATTTCCGCTACACCGACCCGGTCTTGCTCCCCGGTGCCGATACCTACAGTGACCAGGTCTTTGACGTAGAGCACCGAATTGGACGTTACGCCTGACTCGACCAGCCAGCCGAAGAGCAGGTCCTCGGCCTCGCTATCGGTGGGCATCCGGTTGGTCTGATAAACTTTTCCGTTGGCCTCGCACCGGGCGGGCTTCAGATCGGCCCGGGTGCGTGCCTGGGGTACAAAAGACCACTGGGCGATGATCCCGCCGTCGATGAGGCTCTTGAACTCCACGCAGCGTTTGCCGACGAAATCCTGAAGCCGGCTGATGTTGCCGATACGGATCACCCGCAGGTTTTTCTTGCGGGAGAAGATGTCCATGACCCCCGGCTCGAAATCCGGTGCCACGACCACTTCGGCATACTGACCGCAAATGGCTTCGGCGGCAGTCTTGTCCACGCTGCGGTTTACGGCGATGCAGCCGCCGAAAGCAGCCACCCGGTCCGCAAGGTTGGCTTTGACATAGGCCTGTTCCAGCGTCTCGGCTTGGGCGACGCCACAGGGGTTGTTGTGCTTGACGATCACCGCGGTGGGCCGGTCCGTGAAGTATCTCAGGATATTAAGAGAATTGTCTGCATCGGTGAGGTTCGTCTTGCCCGGGTGCTTGCCGGACTGGAGCAGCGCGATGTCGGATGCCAGGTAATGACCGGGCTGGATGGTCTCGGTCTCACCGAGTACAAGGTTGCCGTTGACCATGCGGTACAGGGCTGCCTCCTGGCCGGGGTTCTCTCCATAGCGCAGCCCCTTTTGAACAGCGTCGATGGTCCAGGTCACCTTTTCGTAGAAAAGGGTCTGCCGCCGGTCCCGATCCACAAAGCTGATCTCCATCTTCGGGGGAAAGTGGTCGTCCATGATGGTGCGGTACATTTTTTTCAGATCCTCAGCCATGGCAATTCTCCTTGGAAGAATAAATCACAATAACCAAAAACCAAAATCCAAATAAATGACAATAGTCAAATTCAAAATTACAAACCTTGTGATCTTGAAGAAAGGGAATTCATCCTTGTTTGATTTTTGGAGATTGTAATTTAGGATTTATTTGAAATTTGGGATTTGTTATTTCCGCTTCACCCTGGTCATGGGCGAGCACCAACGCTCCCAATGCTTCTACAGTTGGTATTCGCTTTCAACATCCGCAAACGACGTTTCGGCCAGATATCCGGCAATGGCCGTGTCGTAGGCGGCGGTGTGGGCGAACGCCTTGCGGGCCAGCCGGTAGCGCAGGGACAGGGCAATGCGCCCCTTGTCGGTTGTCATCCCGTCGATAATCTGCCCGTAGTCGCCGGGATCCACCACCGATGCGACCCGGATGAAGTTTTTGGCCGACGCCCGGATCATGCATGGTCCGCCGATGTCGATGTTGCCGCGGGCCTGCTCCGGCGTGACGTCGGCCTTGGCAATGGTCTCTTTGAACGGGTAGAGGTTCACCACCACCATGTCGATGGGTACACCCCCGGTTCGTTCCAGATCGGACTGATGGGCATCATTGTAGGTCTCGGTGAGAAGCCCCAGGTAGATCTTGAAATCCAGGGTTTTCACCAGTCCCCCCTGAGTCTCCGGCTGGCCGGTATATTCGGCCACCTGAGTGAGGCAGCCGTCGGCTTGTTCTCCCAGGATTTCCCGAATCCGGGCAAAGGTGCCGCCGGTGGAAAAGATCCGTATGCCGGGGTTGATCGCCAGCATCCGGGGGACAAAGGTTTCCAGCCCACTCTTGTCGGAAACGCTGATCAGCACGTGGTTCACACGCACCCGGTCGTCAATTTTCTCTACCTTGTTCATTGTCATATGACGCTACCTTTCTCCTGCGTATTCTTCCAGGAACCGGTCGAAAAACCCGGCCATGAACCGGTGCCGCTCGTCGGCCAGGCGCCGGCCAGTGACGGTAAGTATGCGCTCCCGGATCCTGGAGAGTTTCACCACGTATTCGCGGTATCCCGTGTCGTCGATGGAGTAGGCCTTTGCCAGGGCCACATCAACCTCCGGGCTGTGCAGTCTGGCGCCCAGTTCACCGGCAAAAAGGAATGCCCGGGCCACACCCACGGCACCGATGGCATCCAGTTTGTCCGCATCGAACAGCACTTTGGCTTCCACGGTAAGGGGGGTGTCGCCCCGGCGAAACCGGTGGGCGGCGATGCAATGGATAATGTTCTCCCTGCGTTCGTCGGACAGGGGGCAAGCCTTCAGCATCTCCCGGGCCATGGCGGCGCCTTTTTCCGCGTGGCAGAGCGTGCCATTAGCCCGGTCCTGGTGCCCGCGGCCGATGTCGTGAAGGTAGGCGGCCGCTTCCGTAACCAGCAGGTCGGCCCTTTCTGCCGCACCGATGCGTCCGCAAAGCCGGTGCACCCGCAAGGTATGGTCCCAGTCGTGACTGCCTTTGGCCTGAGAGAAGTGTGCCCGGGCCTGGTCCCGGATGCATGACAGGATGGTTGCAGCGGATTCGGTCATGATCCGTGCATCGCCGGTACGGACGTGTTCGGTTCGCACGCGGACAGTCGGCCCACCGGGGATTTTTTCAAAACCTGCCGCAATCGCATTTCCTTCTCTTCTCATTCGAGGGACATGATGCCTTCCCACCGCTGATATTCCGTGTCTGTGGGCAATCCTTTCGATTCCAGCAGGCGGATGATTTCCGGGTCGTTGAACCGCAGGTAGGGGTTGACGGCCCGTTCGTCGTCCAGGGTGGAGACCACATGGTTCCTGTCGTAGCGGTCGGCGTAGGCGTCGATGGCACGGTTGGCCGGGGTCAAGTGTCGGGCAAAGGCCAGTGATGCCGCCACGTAATCGTGGCCGGCATAAACGCGGGTGGCTCCCGGATAGCCCATGAGCAGAACAATGGAGCGGTAAAAGGCCTTCACGTCTCCGGAGAAGCAGTTGCCCACCGTGCCGTTGAACAGGGTGTCTCCGGTGACTAGAAAAGCGTCGGCAGCAAAGGTCACTGAATCCGCAGTGTGGCCCGGGGTCAGGCGGACGGTCACGGTTTCGCCCGCCAGGATGAGGGTGTCGCCATCGGCGAACCGGCGATGATCGAGGTGAACGGCCCCTGCTGTTTTCACCAGCTGCCGGGTGCCGGTGGTATGGTCGCCGTGGCCATGGGTGTTGGTGACCGTCTCCACTGTCAGGCCCTTTTGCCGGACAAATCCCATGATGTCATCCACGGCACCGCCGTCGATGGCCAGTGCACGGTTGCCAGCATACAGGAGGTATCCCAGATTGTCGCCGCCGTAAAAAAATTGCTTGATTTTCAATGGGCTGATGTCCGCCGTGGGTTTATACCGGAGTTAAAATGGATTCTGCATTGATATCGATATATTAAACTGCGAGTTCAGGCAACAAAAAAAGCGGTATCGGGCGCCTTGAAGCCTTGGGCGGCTATCTTGCGCGTGAGTGGGCTTTAAATCAACATTTGCTCCACTTTGCTCCACCTTGTTGACGTTTCAGTTTTTTTTCATTTAACTTTCAAAAATTATTAGTAAAATAATGTATCCTAAAGAAGCTTTTTTTCTTGACTATTCAACCGTTTTGTATTTTTATCCAAAGATAGTGGATCAAAGTGGATAAAAATGGTGAATAATGTTCCAGGGCGCCTCCTATCATAGCATTGACCCAAAAGGGCGGGTTATCATTCCCGCACGGTTCCGGGATGTGATCAAGGCCAGCGGTGTCGACGGCGTCATGATCACCCGCATGGACAGTTGCCTTTTTGCCTACACCCACGACCAGTGGCGGATTCTGGAAAAGAAGATACACGATCTTCCCCAAAAAAGCGATGACACACGTCTATTTCAGCGACTTTTTATCGGTGCGGCCCACGACTGCCGGTGTGACGCCCAAGGACGTGTGCTGATTCCGCCTTTTCTGAAGCAATACGCCGGGCTGGAAAAAGAGATCGTCCTGGTGGGCGTACCGGGTCGATTCGAAATCTGGTCGCGTGAAAAATGGGATCTGGAAAATGAGCGCTTCGAAGAGAAGCTGAACACCGAAAAGATGAGGGACGTGGTCACCCAAATTGGGATTTAGCCCATGACCGAATTCCATGTCACCGCCATGCTCGAAGAAGCGGTGGACATGCTGGCATGCCGGCCGGGCAAGATCATCGTGGACGGCACCCTCGGCGGGTCCGGTCACGCCCTGCGAATCTGCGAGCGAATCGGCTCCGGCGGCGTTTTTATCGGTATCGACCAGGACAAGGACGCCATTGACCGGGCCGACCGGGTCCTTTCCGCCGACAGACGCCGGATCCATATCGTTCACGGCAATTTTGCTGACCTGCCGTTGTTTCTTTCTCAATTGGGACTCGAAGCCGTGGACGGTATTCTCATAGACATCGGACTTTCCCTGCATCAGATCGAGGCCAGTGGCCGCGGTTTCAGTTTCAACCGGGATGAACCCCTGGACATGCGCATGGATGTCCGGTCTGACGTTACAGCGGCCGACCTGGTGGCATCCATGGATGAACGGGAACTGGTGCAGACGTTCAGCTGCTACGGTGAAGAGCGCTGGGCCGTGCGCATCGCCCGGCATTTGGTCGCGCAGCGCAAGACACGTGCGGTGACCACCAGTGGCCAGCTGGCCCGCCTGGTGTCGCAAGCGGTTCCGGCCGCTGCGGCGCGCAAACAGAAGATCCATCCCGCCACCCGTGTTTTCATGGCCCTTCGTATCGCCGTGAACCGGGAACTGGAGGTGCTGGATCGATTTCTGGAAACGGCTGTGGATCTGCTCAATCCGGGAGGCCGCCTGTGTGTGCTCTCCTTTCATTCCCTGGAAGACCGGATTGTCAAACACCGGTTCCGGTCCCTGGCGCACCCGTGCACGTGTCCGCCGGCGTTTCCCCGGTGTGTGTGCGGCCGTCAGGCAAGGGTGCGGTTGCTGACGCGCAAGGTGCTGCGTCCCACTGATGCCGAGATCCGGAAAAATCCCATGGCCCGCAGTACGCGGTTGAGAGCCGTGGAAGCATTGTGATGACAGCAGCAGGCAAAACCAGTCGCCTCGGTACGGAAGTCAGGGTCAGGGGAGAGCAGGGCAGCAGCCGCAACCGGAAATTGCGGCCGCCGGGAAAAACCATGACCGGCCTCTGGATTGTGTTGATGGTTCTGTTTTTCGTGGAAGCCCTGTTTTACGCGTGGTGCCGGGTTCAGTGCGTCAATGCCGGATACGGCATCGACAGGGAAAACAGGCGGCACCAGGCATTGCTCAAGGAGCGGAACACCCTGAGAATTGAATTGGCCCGGCTCAAATCGCCGGAGCGGATCGAAACGATTGCCCGGACCCGTTTGGGCCTGGTCATGCCGGATGTGCAACAGAAGGTGATGCTTCCATGACAACCACGGCAACCACACGGACTCGGCTGCGGAGCGGAATCGTTGGGGCGCTTTTCCTGACGGCCCTTCTGGCGATCAGTGCGCAGGCGATCCGTCTGCATGTATTCGAGGGCGCATGGCTTTCCGAGCGGGCGGCCCGCGAGTATGAGCGTGCCATGGTGGTTCAGGGCAAACGGGGTGCCATCACCGATCGCATGGGAAGCCCGCTGGCTGTGAGCATCGACAGTCCGTCGATTGCCGCCTATCCCCGCCAGATGACCGATCGCCAGGCGGCGGCCAAGCAGCTGGCCAGAGCCTTGAATCAGCCGCAATGGGAGGTGGTCAAGAAGCTGGATCCCCAGCGCTCCTTCGTGTGGCTCAAGCGCCAGGTTACGCCTCGCCAGGCCGAAACGATTCAAGTGCTGGGGATCAAGGGGGTCGACTTTATCACCGAGCACAGCCGCTACTATCCCAACAAAACGCTGGCGGCTCAGCTGGTAGGTTTTTCCGGCGTCGACGGCCACGGCCTGGAAGGAATGGAATTTTATTTCGACGCCACCTTGAAGGGTGGTGAGCAGAAGATCACCATTCTCAAGGATGCTTTAGGGCGGCGGTTTGAAGGGGCAGGGATGCCGCCGGATCTGGCCGGTGGCAACAATGTGGTGCTGACCATCGACCGCACCATCCAGCACATCGCCCAAAAAGCGTTAGATGCTTCCGCGACCCAATACAGCGCCCAGTCGGGCATGGCCATCGTCATGGCGCCGGCCACCGGAGAGGTGCTTGCCCTGGCTCACTATCCTTTTTTCAATCCCAACAGTTACGGATCTTTCGAGCGGGAATTGTGGCGGAACCGGGCGATTACCGATCCGTTCGAGCCCGGATCCACCATGAAGATATTCAGCGTGGCGGCGGCCATCGACAGCGGCGTCTGTACCCCATCGACCATCTTCTATTGCGAAAACGGAAAATACCGGATCGGCAGGAACACCATCCACGACACCAAGTCCCATGGGTGGCTGTCATTACAGCAGATTATCAAGTACTCGAGCAACATCGGATCGGTAAAAATAATGGAAAAGCTCGGGGCCCGTCAGCTTCACGGGTATTTGAACGCTTTCGGCTTCGGCCGGCGTTCCGGTATCACCTGCCCCGGTGAAACCGCCGGCAGCCTCAGCCCGTTCAATTCCTGGTCCGCCATCGATGCGGGGGCCATCTCATTTGGGCAGGGCATCTCGGTGTCGGCGATCCAGTTGATTGCGGCGGCATCGGCCATTGCCAACGATGGGCTGCTCATGAAGCCGATGCTGGTCAGAGAAATTACCGACCGCAACGGCGAGACCGTGAAACGCTTTTCTCCGGAACCGGTTCGGCGGGTCGTTTCCGCCCACACTGCAGCCACGGTGCGGCGTATCCTCAAGACCGTGATTACCGAAGGTGGCACCGGGGTGAACGCGGCGC
>JAGTUY010000314.1 GCA_018224455.1 Desulfosarcina sp. | reverse complement strand
CCCCGAGTACAAGGCCTTCGAGAAGATCTATGTGCCCAAGTACGGCCCCATCGCCGCCTACGCCACCTACGCCTACGACGCGGCCACCGTGCTGCTCCAGGCCATCAAGAATTCCGGCTCCACCGATGCGGCCAAGATCAAGGCCGAAATCATGAAAATGGATTTCGACGGCGTGGCCAAGCGCATCAAGTTCAAGGCCAACGGCGACTCCGGATCTTCCTACATCGCCTTCAAGGTTACCAACGGCGAGTTCGTGCCCTACTGGCATCCTGAAAAAGGACTGCTCAAATAAACGGTCCCATGAGGTGACCGCCTCTGCCACGATGGCGAGGCGGTCACCGTTTCCGATTTTACCGCAAGAGCCAATCTGAAAAAGCGATTTCTATGGAAACTTTTATACAGCAATTAATAAACGGGATTACCCTGGGAGGTCTGTACGCCCTGATCGCGCTGGGCTACACCATGGTCTACGGTGTCATCCAGTTGATCAACTTCGCTCACGGTGAATTTTTTGCCGCCGGGGGCTATGTGGGGGTTATCCTGCTCAGTTTTTTCACCGGGCTGGGATACATGGACACCCACCCCATCTTATGTCTGGCGGGTGCCTTCGTCCTCACCATGGGGTATTGCGCCTTTCTGGCCGTGGGCGTCGAGAAGGTCGCCTATAAACCCCTGCGCAAACAATCGCGCCTGGCCGCCCTGCTCAGTGCGCTGGGCATGTCCATATTCCTGTCCAACGGACTGATGCTGACCCAGGGGGTCTATGACAAAGCTTATCCCGGCGAGCTTTTCCAGGGCGGCGTCAATTTTGGCAATATCACCATCGGTTACCTGCAGATGATGATCGTGGGCATGACCATCTTCCTGCTGTTCGGGCTCAACATCCTGGTGTTCAGGACCAAGATCGGCATGGCCATGCGCGCCACGGCCCAGGACAAGATCATGAGCAGCCTGGTCTCTATTTCCAGCAACCGGATCATCTCCCTGACCTTCGCCATCGGCGCCGGGCTGGCCGCCGCCGCCGGCATCATGGTGGGGCTCTACTACGGCTCGGTGCGCTACGACATGGGCTTTCTGCCCGGCATCAAGGCCTTTGCCGCTGCCGTGCTGGGAGGGATCGGCAATATCACCGGGGCCATGCTGGGCGGATTGATCATCGGCATGGTGGAAATTTTCGGTGCGGGGTACATCTCCGGCCAGTACAAGGACGTGTTTGCTTTCATTATCCTGATCTCCGTGCTCTACTTCAAACCGACTGGAATCATGGGCGAGAATATCGATGATACAAGAGTTTAATAAAGTCTGGAAACCTTACACCATCGGCCTGCTGTGGCTGCTGGGACTGCTGTGGCCCCTGCTGGGCATTCACCCGGACGGCACCCTCTCCTTCGATCGGACCTTCACCGTCTGGCTCTACATCGCCATCGGCATCACCATCTGCATGCTGCTCTACCTGATGAACAAAAGCGGCAGCCTGGACGCCGTCAGCCGGCCGCTTGCCGGGCTGCGCGACACCGTCGGGCAGGCTTCGGGCAAGGTGCCCAACTGGGTCTGGATCGTCGCCCTGCTGGTGTTTGCCTTTTGCTATCCCTTCTTTACCGGGCGATATGCCCAGGACGTGGCCACCAATGTGCTGATCTACGTCTGTTTAGGTCTGGGGCTCAATGTGGTCGTGGGGCTGGCCGGCATGCTGGATCTGGGCTACATCGCCTTTTACGGCGTCGGCGCTTATACCTACGCCCTATTGAACACCCACTTCGGCATGTCCTTCTGGCTCTGCCTGCCCGCTGCAGCCACCCTGGCGTTGCTTGCCGGATGCTTCATCGGGTATCCCACCCTGCGTATGCGCGGCGACTACCTGGCCATCGTGACCTTGGGGTTCGGGGAGATTGTGCGCATCCTGCTCAACAACTGGATGACGCTGACCAACGGTCCCAACGGCATTCTCGGCATCGACCCGCCCAGCATTTTCATTCCCAGTTTTGCGAACGGGTTCAGTATAGAGGTTCTTTACCTGAAGAAGCTGCACTACCTGTACTACGTGGCCCTGTTGCTGGCCATCATCACCGTCATCGCCGTCAGGCATCTGAACTTTTCCAGAATCGGCAGGGCCTGGGAATCCATCCGCGAGGATGAAACCGCCGCCGAACTGATGGGTGTCAACACCTTCAAGCTCAAGCTGCTGGCCTACGCCATGGGTGCGCTTTTCGCCGGCCTGGCCGGTGCCTTCTTCTGTGCCCGCATGCGCTTTGTCAGCCCCGAAAGCTTCACCTTCCTCGAATCGGCCATGGTGCTGAGCATGGTGGTATTGGGCGGCATGGGCTCCATCCCCGGCATCATTTTAGGGGCGGCCGCCCTGATCGTGCTGCCGGAAGTCTTCCGCGAATTTGAAACCTACCGCATGCTGGTGTTTGGTATGTCCATGGTGGTGATGATGCTGTTTAGGCCTGCCGGCCTGATCCCGGCCAAACGCATGGGCACCCGGGGCGAAGAGAAGGAGGGATAGATGGCTGATCAACCGATTCTCGAATTGAAAGACGTCTATTCCAGCTACGGCAGCATCAAGGCCCTCAAGGGAATCTCCCTCAAGGTGTATCCGGGAGAGATCGTGGCCATCATCGGCGCCAACGGTGCCGGCAAATCCACCACGCTGATGACCACCTGCTGCGTGGTCCCCATCGACGAAGGAGAGATCTGGTACAACGGGGATCCCATTCACGGCAAAGCAGCGGAGACGCTGCCCGAGGCCGGCCTGTGCCAGGTACCGGAAGGCCGGCGTATATTCCCGCGCTTGACCGTGAACGAAAACCTGACCCTGGGCGCCTTCTTCCGCAAGGACAAGACAGACATCGAAGCCGATCGGCAGCATGTCTACAAGCTGTTTCCCATCCTCAAAGATCGCCATCGACAGCACGGCGGCACCCTTTCCGGCGGAGAACAGCAGATGCTGGCCATCGCCAGGGCGCTGATGGGCCGGCCCAAGGTGCTGCTGCTGGACGAGCCCTCGCTGGGCCTGGCACCGCTGATCGTCCAACAGATTTTCGATATCATCAAGGATATCAACAAGAAGGAAGGCACCACCATTTTGCTGGTGGAGCAGAATGCCAACCTGGCCCTGCAGGCCGCTTCCCGGGGCTACGTGCTGGAGACCGGCAGCATCACCTTGGAAGACGACGCCAAAAAACTGCTCGTCAACCCGGAGATAAGGAAGGCCTATCTGGGCGAATAATTGAGCAGGTTCCCAAAAGCCCCTGAGAACTTGCTATATATGGGTTCCAGGGGCAAACCGTTTGGAATTTTTAGTTTTAGTCATTGAGATTTATTCGTCATTTGAATTGTGGCTATTGTTATTTGGATTTCAACGCGGAGCTCCATATTTTTCAAATAGATGCGGGCTTCAGAATTGACATTAAAGGGTCGGGGGGTTATTGTATACTTAAAATGTTCTTTAACAAACTGGGGGCGAAACGGCTTCGACGGGGATAAAGAAGCACCGATTGCATGCCGAGTTCCTACCATCTCGTAAATCTGGTGGGAAATAAACATAATCGCAGACGATTATAACTACGCCGTAGCAGCTTAGTGCTACCGTTCTAC
Organism: Desulfosarcina sp.; assembly: GCA_018224455.1. Taxonomy (GTDB): domain Bacteria; phylum Desulfobacterota; class Desulfobacteria; order Desulfobacterales; family Desulfosarcinaceae; genus Desulfosarcina. The sequence goes on along the minus strand of JAGTUY010000314.1, from coordinate 650 downwards.
CGGGTTTCTCCCGCGAACCTGGATAGAGCGTCGACTAGTGGGATAGCCTAAACTGAATGCCTGCTACAGCAAAGGCGAACTTTTAGCAGGATAGCCTTTGAAGTACCCTGCCTGATGGAGACTGCCAAAGGCGATACTTAGAGATCAGGACAAGCATGTAGATATCTGTGTGGAATGTTTTCGGACGCGGGTTCGACTCCCGCCGCCTCCACCATTATACAGTTGATAACCCGCTTCTCCAGGATCATTCTCGGGGAGGGCGGGTTTTGTTTTTGCTATTATATTCAAGTCCTTTGGCGTATTTGCCATCTTTCAAAACCATTCTCTGGTCACCTGATTTTTCCCATTTTACGGCCCTTCATTCTCTGTTTGACCTCTCATTCTCCGTTTTGTTCGGACCTGGTCCGAAACTCGTCCGGTAAGCTATATCCTTGTCCTGCAAGGGGTTACGGTAAATCGCCTTTTTTAGTGGTTGTGTTAAGTCTGCGTCCGGTGTTGCAATCGGACTTATTTTTCGAATTCACCGAGCACCAAACGGAAAAGAAACGGAATCAATCTATATTTTTATCCATTAAATGTAATAATTACACTATTTTAGTTTAATTTAAGGTAACATCTCAAAAAGTTATGGTAGTAATTGAAAAATCTCT
>JAGTUY010000313.1 GCA_018224455.1 Desulfosarcina sp. | reverse complement strand
TACCGGATCCATTCGTTTTTCGTCAAAGAAATCGGGGATGGTCTTGCTGTCTGATGCCGTCATCGATCAACCTTTCTGCCAGCTTTCGGTAGTCTTGCGCACCCGATGCGCTGTCGGCGAATTCGAAGATGCTCTGCCCGACCACCGGCGCCTCGCACAAACGGACGTTGTGGTGGATGGGATTGCAGATCTGTTTGCGGAAAAGACGCCTGAGCCGATTGTAGATGTCACGGCTCTGGCGGGTACGGCGGTCGAACATCGTGGGCAGGATATACTTGAGCCGCAGGGATTTATTCAGTTGCTGGACAGAGACCAGGTATCCGAAGAAGGTCTTAAGCCCCTCCAAGGCGGGTCCCTGGAGCGCCACCGGGCACAGCACCTCTCTGGCGGCCATGAGGATATTTACGCTCAGAACATCCCACCCCGGTGCACAGTCGAAAATCAGGTAATCCAGCCCCTTGTTTTTCGGTGTCAGGCTCTGGTGCAAGATGGCATGCCGATGTTCGCGAGGCTGTTCTCCCAGCCAGTTTTTAAGCTCCACCAGCTTGATCCCTCCGCCCAGCACCCACAGATTGTGGCGGGCCGAGTGAATGGCCTCTTTCTTTAAGATCGTCCTGCCGTTGCCATCGTGACCGGTAATGAACTCATACAGTCCGTGGGGCGGCGCAACACCGAGGAAGGTCGTGGTCTGCGCCTGGGTGTCGCAATCGACAAGCAGCACCCGCTTGCCTGCCAGGGCCAGCCCGTGGGCAAGGTTTACCGCCGTCGTGGTTTTCCCCACCCCCCCCTTGGCCATGGCCACCGCGATGATTCGCATACGCTTTCCTTTTTAAATCACGGCTCTTCAGGCAGGTAACGGTATTCGGCATAGATGCCGGGGTGAATGACCCTGGACATCCAGTCGGATAGGAATGAGGACATCAGGTAGCGAAGCAGTGACAGTTTTTCATCGCGGGCATAAACCGGAACCACTTCACCATCAATACCGCCCAATTTCCCGGCCCATTCAAGGGCATCTTCAAAATTGCCAAGACGGTCCACCAATCCTCGGGCCTTGGCATCTTCTCCAGTAAAAATGCGCCCGTCGGCGACCTGTTCCACCTGGGCGCGGTCCATTTTTCTGCCTTCGGCAATGGCGGTGACAAATTGTTCGTGGATGTTGCGGGTAATGGATTGCAGGATTTCACGCTCGTCGTCCCGCATTTCCCGGGTTGGCGAACCAGTATCCTTGTAAGGCCCGCTCTTGATAACCACGGGCACCAACCCGATCTTTTCCAACAGCTGCCGAAAGTTGGTGAATCCCATGATGACCCCGATGCTGCCGGTGATCGTACCGGGGTTGGCAACGATGCCGTCGCTCGCGCAAGCCACGTAGTAACCGCCGGATGCGGCCACTGCACCCATCGAGGCGATCACCTTTTTGGTTTCAATGGTCTTGCGGATCTCCCGGTAAATTTCCTGAGACGGCCCTACGGCACCGCCTGGGGAGTCGATACGTATCACGATGGCCTTGATCTCTTCATCTTCACGGAACCGGCGGATGGACTCGATCGTATCCCGCGCATCGGCAATCGCCCCTTCGATTTCAACAACCCCCACCGCCTCGCCGTCGGCACCGCCGGCTCCCCGGGCCATCCAGGCCGCCATGGCCATGACACCCAAGGTAAGACCGGTAAAAATGGCAAAAGAAACCAGCAGGAAAAAAAGGTAGGGATGGCGTCTGGAAAACATATCAGTTTCCTTCTTTCGGTGTAGGCCCAGGCCAGATCGAAAACGCCTCAGCCGGCGCAATCAGCGGACCATGAGCGAAGAATAAAGAAGGCAGGTCGAAAAAGACGGAGCGGACGGCAACGGCCGGGTAGTCGACGCCTGGCGGTTCATGAGGATGAATGCCGGCGGGCCTTTCAGGCAAACCGCCGGCATTCATGATATGAGTCAATGGATTTATTGTTCGTCGTTGTTGAGTTTTTCCTGCAGGTTCTCGCGCAGGATTTCGCCGAAGCTGGAGGTTACCGGTCCCATGTTGGTGACGTAATCGGTCAGCAGTTCCTGATCATCTTCCATATCGAGACGCTTGATGGAGAGACCGATGCGCCGCTCCTCGCTGTTGATGTTCATGACCTTGGCGGTCATCACCTGCCCCACATCAAACTGGCCTACCGGGGTTTTGATCTTCTCTTTGCTGATTTCGGAAACATGCACCAGCCCTTCGATTCCCTCCTCAAGCTCGACGAAGACACCGAAATCGGTTACATTGGTGATGGTACCGGTGATCTCCTTGCCCACCTCATAGCGCTCGGCAACCGTATCCCACGGGTCGGCCTGCAACTGCTTGATGCCCAGGGAAAATCGCTCCTGGCCCTTGTCGATTTCAAGAACGATAGCCTGGATCACGTCACCCTTCTTGTAGATTTCGGAGGGATGCTTGATGCGCTTGGTCCAGGAGATGTCTGAGATATGGACCAGGCCGTCGATACCCTCGTCGATGCCGATGAACAAGCCGAAGTCAGTGATGTTCTTTATTTTTCCTTCGATGGTCGTACCCACCGGATACTTATCGCTGATCACATCCCAGGGATTGGGCGCAGCCTGCTTCATTCCCAGGGAAATCCGCCGGTTCTCCGGCTTGATATCCAGCACCAGGGCATCCACGATCTCGCCCACGGAGACCACCTTGGAGGGGTGGCGGACCTTGCGTGTCCAGGACATTTCAGATACGTGAATCAGGCCTTCGATGCCTTCTTCCAATTCGACAAATGCACCGTAATCGGTCAGGCTCACCACCTTGCCGCTGATGCGCGAACCCACGGGATACTTGTCGCTAGCGCTGGACCATGGATCGTCAGTAAGCTGCTTCATACCCAACGAAACGCGCTCACGCTCCAGGTCCAGGCTCAGGATCTTGACATCGATCTTGTCGCCCACGCTGAACAACTCGGACGGGTGCTTGACCCGACCCCAGGAGATATCGGTAATGTGCAGCAATCCGTCCACGCCGCCGAGGTCGACAAAAACGCCGTATTCGGTCAGGTTCTTGACGATACCGGAGACCACTTTGCCCTCGTGAATCGTGGCCAGGGTCTTGGCCCGCTTGCTTTCGCGCTCCTCCTCCAGGAGCACCCGTCTGGAAAGAACGATGTTGCTGCGTTTGCGGTTGTATTTCAGAATCTTGAAATCGAATTCCTTGCCGACCATTTCATCCAGGTTGCGAATGGGTCGAAGATCCGCCTGAGATCCGGGCAGGAATGCCTGAAGGCCGATATCCACGGAAAAACCGCCCTTGACGCGGTTGGTGATGGTTCCGGTAATGGTTTCATCGGCTTCGTGACGATTTTTGATGTCGTCCCAGACCTTGACCTTCTCGGCTTTTTCCTTGGACAAGACGACCACTTCATTCTCGTCGTCCCACCACTCCACCATGACTTCGACGGTGTCGCCCACGTGGGCGCTGACTTCGCCATCCACTTCGAATTCCCGGATGCGAATCTGGCCTTCGGATTTGTAGCCGATGTCCACCAGGACGTGGTCTTTGTCCACAGAGATGATCTTTCCGTTGACCACCTCACCTTCGGCAAACCGCTTGAAGCTCTCCTCGTACAGATCCATGAGTTCAGTCATGCTTTCGCCGGTAACACTGTCTTTCTCGATCGGTTCTTCAGTTGATTCGTTGTCTACAAAGTTGTCCATTGACTGATGATTACCCCCTTGGCCGCTTTTTATTTTACTGCAAACGCTTGCGCATGCAGTATAGCCTGAAGACAATACAGAAGCGTCAGGTAAAATGCAATGATTTATTTAACGCGGCGGCCACGATCGGCCACCGCAAGGTATCGCCGGTCGACCGTGACCCTAAAACGCGCTATCAAGCCCAGGGTCAAGCCGGGTCGATCATCCTGCGGACACGTGCCATCATCGAGCGGACCACCTGTCGGGCAGTCATGGTCGTCGAGTCAATGGTGACCGCGTCGTCGGCCGGCCTCAGCGGCGCAATGTCACGGCTGCTGTCGTTTTGATCCCTGCGGCGGATATCCTGCTCGATCTGCTCGAGTGTCGGACCCTCTCCTTTATCGTATTGCGCCAAACGACGGAGCGCCCGCTGCCGTACCGTGGCGTCCAGAAAAAACTTGAAGTCCGCTTCGGGAAATACGACCGTACCCATATCGCGACCCTCGGCCACCAGGCCCCCGGTCCGCCCCATTTCGCGTTGGAAACCCAACAGCGCCTGTCTCACCACCGGGCGGGCCGACACGGCGGATGCCAGCATGCTGATCTCGGGAGAACGGATCCGGTGGGTGATGTCCACCCCGTTTAAAACCAATCGGTCCCCCTCGATGCTGAGCCGCAATGTCTTGCAGAGTTCACCGAGCCCCCGATCGTCGTCCGGTTGGATGCCGGCCGCACGGGCCCCAACGGCGACGGCCCGGTACAAGGCCCCCGTATCGAGGTATCGATACCCCAGTTCCCGGGCCAGCATCTTGCTGACCGTGGTCTTTCCGGCACCGGCGGGTCCGTCGATAGTAATCAGCAGCATCGGTTGACTGGCCATTGGGCGTACCTGGGCGAATCCGCTAGCGGGTGTCTTTTCGGGAGAGAACCGTTTCCAGTGCTCGCAGAAAACGCCGGTTTTCCGATTCGAGCCCCACGTTGATGCGGATATAGGTGGGGAAGCCGTAAGCGCGCATGGACCTGACGATCACGCCCTGCCGCAGCATGTTTTCAAACACAACATCCGCCGGCTGCCCGACATCGATGAGAAAAAAGTTGGCCTCGGTTTTAAAGTAGCTCAGGCCCATCCTGTCCAACGCCCCGTAGAGTTCGTCCAGCCCCCGATGAACCAGCCCTACCGTCTGCTGCAGGAACGCCTGATCATCAAGGGCGGCAGCGGCGGCTACCTGAGCCATGCTGTTGACGTTGAAGGGCGGCCGAACGCGGTTGAGAATCTCCGCCAGGGAAGCCGGCATGATGCCGTACCCCACCCGCAATCCGGCAAGGCCGTAGACCTTGGAGAAGGTGCGCAGGGTCACCAATGGGCGATTCACGTCGGACGGCTGCCCGGTTTTCAGACAATCGGGATTGCTGACAAATTCGATATAGGCCTCGTCCACGACCACGACCACATCGGCCGGCAGGCGGTTCATCAAACGGTCAAACGCCGTCTGGGTGACCACCGTGCCGGTTGGGTTGTTGGGGTTGCACACGAACACCAGGCGTGTGTCGGCGGTCACCCGTTCGGCCATGGCGTCCAGATCCATGGTCAGGTCCTTCAACGGCACGGCGTCCACCACGGCACCGGCGGCGCTGGCCGAAATGGCGTACATGAGAAATGAGGGGCGCGGCACGATCACCCGGTCGCCGGGCCGTATCAGGGCCCTCACCAACAGGGCGATAATGTCGTCCGAACCATTTCCAATCACCACGTTCGTCGGCAAAATCCCGTTGGCGCTGGCGATCTTGCGCGTCAGCAGGTGGCCGGCACCATCCGGGTAGCGGTGGAGCGCTGTCAAACCGTTGCGGATGGCCGCCAGGGCCTTGGGAGAAGGCCCCAACGGGTTTTCGTTGGATGCCAGCTTGACCGAATCGCTGATCCCGTATTCGCGTTCCAGGGCCTCCAGCGGTTTGCCGGGGACATATGGCTCGATGGCCTGTATGTAGGTGGGAATCGTCAATTTCATGGTCAACCATCAGTCGAAAAAAACAGCCGGGCCCTCGGCCCTGCCGCTGATGCGTGCTTGTCAACGCGCCGCAGCATCACCATGGCCAGGCGTGGGTCTATTTCCGTGCGGCCTTCTCACCGGCAGCCACGGCCGCCATATTCAAAGGAATCAATTTGGGTTTTTTGCTGAACTCCTCCTTGATACAGGTTTTCAGCGTTTCCATGGGAACAATGCCGCTTCGGCTCACGAAGGCCGAGAGGGCCACAATGTTGGCGGCCTTGACGCTGCCCAGATCTTTGGCGATGTCCACCACCGGCACTTGCAGTTCGTCCACATCGTCACGGTTCGACCCAAAGGCGATCAGTGAGCTGTTGATGAAAATGATGCCGCCTTTTTTTACCGTCGGGGCAAATTTTTGAAGGGAGGGGCCGTTCATGGCCACCAGGTGTAGCGGATTTTTAATGATCGGGGAACCGATGGGCCGGTCGCTGATCACCACCGTGCAGTAGGCCGTCCCGCCCCTCATTTCAGGCCCGTAGGAAGGAACCCAGGCCACTTCGTACCCCTCCTCCATGGCGGCATGCGCAAGAACCTTGCCGATTAGCAGGATGCCCTGTCCACCGAACCCGGCGAACATTATTTCGCTCTGCATTGTGCCTCCTTCAATCACTGCCGGCAGCGCTGATCCATGCGTCATGCCGGAACTTTGTAGTCACCCGGTTGGTAGTATGTCAGCAGGGTTTTTTCGGTCCATTCCACCGCCTGAACCGGTGTCATCCCCCAGTTGGTGGGACAGGTGCTGACCACCTCGACAAGGCTGAAGCATTTGTTCTCAAGTTGATAGGTAAATGCTTGTTTTATCGCTTTTTTCGCTTTGTTGATATACTTAGGTTTGATCACCGTCTGGCGGCTGATGTAGGCCGGTGTCTGCAGGGCGGCCAGCAGCTCGGCCATCTTGATGGGCATGCCCACCTCGTCGACCTTCCTGCCGAAGGGGGAGGTGCTGGTTCGCTGGTTCGGCATGGTGGTCGGCGCCATCTGGCCGCCGGTCATCCCGTAAATGGCGTTGTTGACGAAAATGGTGGTGAATTTCTCGCCCCGGTTGGCCGCGTGGATGATCTCGCCCATGCCGATGCTGGCCAGGTCACCGTCGCCCTGGTAAGTGAATACCATCAGGTCGGGCCGCACCCGCTTGATGCCCGTGGCCATGGCCGGCGCACGGCCGTGGGCCGCCTCCTGAAAATCAAAGTTGAAGTAGTTGTAGGCCAGTACGGCGCAGCCGACGGGGGCGATGCCCACGGTGCGTCCCCGGATGCCCAGTTCGTCGATGGTCTCGGCCACCAGCCGGTGGATCACGCCATGCGTGCATCCCGGACAGTAGTGGGTGTGGGTATCGGAGAGGGACTCCGGCTTTTTAAACGTCTTTCCCATTTTACCTATACTCCTTGCTTGTGAGCCTGAAATCCATTGGGGATTGACAGTCGATCAGGCGATACGTTGCTTGACCACGTCGATGACCTCTTCGGGGGTCGGGATATCACCGCCACACTTGCCGTACCAGCTGACCGGAACCCGCCCCTTGACGCTGCGCTCCACATCCTCGATCATCTGGCCCATGCTCATCTCGATGCTCAGCACGTGGGTGCACGACGGCTTCATCGCCGCCTCTGCAACGGCCTTTTCGGGAAACGGAAATACCGTCTGGGGGCGGACCATACCCACATCGATGCCCTCGGCCGCCAACATGTCGATGGCTGTGCGGCACACCCGGCTCATGGTGCCGTAGCTGACGATGAGCCCCTGGTAATCGCAGTCGATATGGTACGATTCGGACATCACCTCTTCGGCGCGCATGCGGTCATATTTGGCTTTCAGTGCCAGGTTGTTGTCATTGAGTTGAACCGGGTCCAAAAACAGGGATTTTACCAGATTGCGGGTGATGCCCTTGCGGTGATCCATTCCGTTGGTGGCCCATGCATCCTTATTGGTGGGCTCCGTTTTCAGATCGTCGGGAAACTCCACCGGTTCCATCATCTGCCCGATGAGGCCGTCGCCCAGAATCATCACCGGATTGCGGTATTTCTCAGCCAGGGGAAAGGCCTTCATGACCATTTCGACGGCCTCCTGAACGCTGGCAGGCGCCATCACCAGCAGGCGGCAATCGCCATGGCCGATACCCTTGGTGGCCTGAAGATAGTCCGCCTGAGAAGGCAAAATGCCTCCCAAGCCCGGTCCGCCGCGCATGATGTTTACAAAGACCGCCGGGCACTGGGCCGCGGCAATGTAGCTGATGGCTTCGCTCATGAGGCTGATTCCCGGACTGGAGGAGGTGGTAAAGACCCGTTCCCCCGCTCCGGCGGCGCCGAAAATCATGTACCCCACAGCCACCTCGCTCTCCCCTTGCAGAAACACGCCCCCGACCTCCGGCATGCGGCGAACCAGATATTCGGCCACTTCGGACTGAGGGGTGATCGGATAGGCGAAGTAGTTCAGACAACCGGCCCTGATCGCAGCTTCACCGATGGCCTCGTTTCCCTTCATCAATACCTTTGCCATGGTGCTCCTCCATTTACCGCCCTTAGGCGTTCGGTTCTTCGGTCTCTTGGATGGTTATGGCGACATCCGGGCACATGATGCAGCACATGGTGCAGTGGATGCAATCTTCCGGACGCGCCTGAAATGCCGGATAATAACCTTTTGCATTCACATCGGGAGATATTTCCAGAACATTTTTGGGACAAACGGTGATGCACAGGCCGCAGCCTTTGCAGCGGTCCTTTTCGATGCTGTGTTCATACGCCATTGATAGCTGCTCCTTATCGCGATGGAATCGGGTTCCATTGGGAATGCGGCGATGCCGTGCCGATAGATGGCCGACATGCCGGTAGGTGGTCTTTTGCTGCAACAGGGATGTCAAAAGCCCTTTTGGCCGATTGAACCCTCCCCGCGGGACCGATACTCGGCATCTCTGCTTCGCTCCGACCCCGATGGCGGGATCGCCGCCTCGTTTCGACAAGCGGCGGGGAAAGTGCTCGCCATTGCGGTTCAGCCCTTTGACGCCGATGCGCCCGCGTCCAGCGTGTCCGCCCGCTTCCAGGGTGGCACCAACTGCCGCCTCAGGGCAAGCACCGGGCAATGGATATCCTTTTTATCGAGCCGGGTCAACAGTGCCGCCGGCGTGGTGATGAACACAAGGGGTATGTTGGCGGCCTCAGCCACGCGTGTTGAGAAGGCGTACCCCGCCAGAATATCCCGTGTAGTCGTCTCTTCCATGAAGTTGGCATTGCCGATGATGCCGGTGATCGTCATTCTGGCCCTGGCCTCGATCGCTTGCCGCATCATCAGGCATGCGCTTACCGTATCCGTGTGAGGGCGATTGGGGTTGATCACCTGAAGCACCTGCGGCGTTTTTCCCTCCATCGCATCGGCAAGCGCGGCCAGGACCGTTGCGCCCACGTCGTCCCCCCCCACATCCAGAAGGGTCAGCCCGGAAGGGTGCCTCAGCATACCGGACACCTCGGGGGTGAGGATGGGCAGGTCTGCATGCATGTACCGGTCGGGCGGCAGCACCACGTCAATGCCAAGGCGGCGCAGCGCCTGGCGGGCTTCTCGGGTCCTGAAATAAGGGTTGACCAGATCCAGGTCGGCTAACCGAACCGCTGTTCCCCTGGCATTCATGTGAACGGCGAGGTTGATGGCAACCTCGGTTTTCCCGCTGCCGTATGCGCCGACAATGATCACGATGCCGCTGAGTTCAAGTTCCAACTGACAATGGTTCCTTTGCTGATCGTCCGCCTCGTCGTCCGGCAGGTGGCCTGTGCACAGCAGATGCTGTTGTGATCATGCAGCCTGTTTTAGGGAGTTCGAAACGAGAAATGAGTTACATATTTTCAAAAACCGGCTGTGTCAAGGGATTTGGACCTGCCGATGGATTTCGCCTTTTACTGGCCGATGCGGTGTGCTAAGAGACGCTAAAAGACAATGGACTCACCAAGTCGCTGTGAACACCGCCCCAGCAAAGGATCGATCCAGATGGCAGCGGTTAAGACCGGTCTCGACATAATCTCCGAATCGCCCCCTACGTCGTTGAAGCACCGGCGTCTTGGATTGCTGTGCAATCCGGCATCGGTGGACAGCCGCTTCACGCATGCCCGTGAGCGGATTCGACAAGCCTTTCCGGGCCGGCTAAAAGCCCTGTATTCGCCCCAGCACGGCTTTTACGCGGAGAGGCAGGATAATATGATCGAATCCGCCGACCGGTTGGATCCGGTGACCGGCTTGCCGGTATTCTCCCTTTACGGGGACACCCGCATCCCCACGCGGGCCATGATGGACCCCATCGACGTCATGCTGGTAGACTTTCAGGATGTTGGCACCCGGGTCTACACCTTTATGTACACCCTCTCCCACTGCATGGAGGCGGCACGACAATACGATAAAAAAATCATCGTCCTGGATCGGCCCAACCCCTTGGGCGGGCGTCAGGTGGAGGGAAATCTGCTGGCCCCCGGATGTTCATCTTTCGTGGGCCGCTACCCCATCCCCATGCGCCACGGCCTAACCATCGGCGAATTGGCGATCCTGTTCAACACCCGGTTTGGCATCGGCTGCGACCTCGAGGTGGTTGCCATGCAAGGCTGGAAAAGGGCGATGACCTTCAGCCAGACCGGCCTGCCCTGGGTGGCGCCGTCGCCCAATCTGCCCACACCGGCGTCGGCCGCGGTCTATCCGGGCCAGGTGATCTGGGAAGGCACCAATATCTCGGAAGGCCGGGGAACCACCCTGCCCTTCGAGCTGTTCGGGGCGCCGTTTTTAGTGCCCGATCGGCTGATGGAGAATATCGACACGAGCCTTTTGAGCGGGGTCGTGCTCAGGCCTGTTGAGTTTGAGCCCACATCAAACAAATGGGAGGGGTATCCGTGCAAAGGGTTTCAAATCCATGTCTTTGACCCGGGGGTCTATTCACCCTACGCCCTGTCACTGGCATTCTATCAGGCCATATACCAATGCTGGCCCGACCGCTTTGCCTACAAGCAGCCACCCTACGAGTACGAATACCAGCGCCTGCCCATGGACTTGATTTTAGGTGACCGCCAGATCCGGCTTCAGATCGAAACCGGGACGCCGTTGAAGACCATCATTGCGGGCTGGGAAGCGCCGCTGTCGGCATACACGAAGATGATTGAAACGGTATACATTTACGAATAAAAGCCCCGAGCGGCAGGCCGTTCGGGGCAGCATGTTCAATTTCGGGATGTAGACGTGTTTATTTTTCGGTTTTCAGGGTCTCGATCTCTTTCTTGAGTTCGTCGATCTCTTTCTTGTACTTCTCGGCATCGTCATCGGCAGCGCCCTCATCAGCGGTATTGTCGTCCTTTTTCCAGGTGTCTTTGAGTTCATCGAATCCCAGGTAAAGCGCAAGCCCACCGCCGAGCAACAGCATCACCGGGATCGCACCGGCCAGAAGTTGAAGAAATTCACCGAACCACACCGACAGGCCGATCAAACCCAGGACTGCTGCCACTGCTCCACCAATTAACGTTTTCATAGAGAATCTTCCTCCTTCTTGAACCTTTGTGAGTTAGTCAGATTAAAATGGCCTCATCGGTCCACCCATGCGCATGAGGCTGCGATGGCTCGACGTGCTTGGCGATTATCTTGGTTTTCTCCGGCGGTTGCCGGGCGCCTCGTATTATTTTGGAATATCAATGGGATTTCAATTAGATAGCAACTTGTTGGCGACGCTATCAACATTATGGCAATAACATAGAAGCCAGAGCAGCGCAAGCATATTTTTCTCCGGTGAATATGACGTTGCAAAGGGTCAAGGGTTCTGTTATTTTTTCGCAGTATCATCAACGTCCATCCGTCTTGGATTATTGCATTCTCAAATGACGAACAGTCCCAAAAAACAGCCGATTTCTTCTCTTGCGCTGAAGATTCGCAAGTGGATCAACCGTCTGCTTAACCATTCACACGACCACTATTTCTGTTTTCTGCCATCACCCACCGGGACCATTTCCGCTTTTCTTCTGAATCGCCTGTTCTCAGGGATATTCATGGGCATTGAACAGGCGGATATCGTTAAAAACATCCCCGATGGGGCGATAATCGTCTATACAACCAAATATAAGAGCCGCTTCGAATTTCTCTTCGCCCATACGCGGTATCGACAATCGCGCCAGCCGGTGCCGCAACTGGCCTTCGATTCGGACATCTACCTCTGGCAGCCGCTGTCGCGGATATTCCGTATCTGCCTGGCCTACCTGGATGAGTTGGTTCAACGTCACCGGATCCTGGACCCCTATCGCAGCGGGTACTACCAACGCGCCCTTCTCGCAGCGGCTTGTGGCTTACTCTCACTTGTTG